>JAJZZT010000020.1 GCA_021797415.1 Bacillota bacterium | reverse complement strand
GGCCGTTTTCGTCGTGGGACTGGCAGGCGCCGCAGTGACGCAGGCCCTGCATGTGGAGGCGTTTCTGGGCGCATTATCATCGGTGTTCAGTTGTCCCGCGAAACGCGAAACTTCTCCGCGCCGCCGGACGCGACTTCGTCACAGGTGACGTGGCATATGCGAGACAGCCTGGATACGGGCGGAGTGGCAAAAGCGATTCTGGAAGAGTCCGCGAAAAACTATGATCTTCTGATCTTGGGCGCATCGGCGCGACAGAAGCAGACTGGGCTGTTCGGTCAAATCGTGGACGATATTGTGCAGGATGCCCCATGTCCCACCTGGGTGTGGCGGATGTCGCACCAGATGATGTCCGATATCGATCCAAAGCGAATCCTGTTACCGACGACAGGGACACTTGGAGATCAACGAGTGGCAGAATTGGCCCTGGCTCTCGCATGAGGTACCGGGGCCGTGATTATTGTTCTGCACATCGTCGATGCGCACCCATGGTCGGATCCGTTCGGCGCCGGACTGGGGGAGCAGTTGAACCGCAAGACAGCCCGCGCGGATGCGGCGACACTGTTTGTAGAAACCCTGGCTAAAGACCTGGATGTGTCCATCGAACGAAAGATCGGGTATGCGCGGGGGAATACCGGAGAAGCAATCGCCACCTTCGCGGTGGAACAAGACTGCGATCTCATCCTGATGCATGCGCAGCGGCGTTTTTCGGCCGGGGACCTTTACTGCGGGAATACCCTGGAGCAGGTGCTGCATGTGAGCAACAGACCTGTCGCCGTATTGTTCGGTCCGTCTCTTACTTCACAGCCCTTATTTATTGATATTCGTTATAGTTTGATCTAATATATCGATTAGTGATATATCGAAACATGATATATAATGCGCCACTGAGGAGGGACGACCGTGGAGGCCGGCAGGGACACGGTTCCGCTGACGGAGGCGTTCTACTACATTCTCGTCGCACTGTGGGCGGGACCGTCCCACGGTTACGGGATCATGCAGGATGTGGAGAAAATGAGCCGGAGCAGAGTGGCGATCGGGGCGGGAACACTGTACACCGCACTCAACACGCTGGTGAAAAAAGATCTGATCACCGGAGCGGATATCGAGAAGACCGTCGATTCGCGCCGGAAAATGTACGTCATCACGGAACGCGGGCGGCAGACGCTGCTGGCGGAGATGGATCGCCTGGAGCTGCTGCTGCAAAATGGCAGGCAAGCCATCCGCCAGAAAGGGAGGGTTGGCCGTGAGCGGACAGAATGAACAAAAACAGGTCAATCTCTGGTTTGTCTGGAATTACGAACGGGAACAGCAACGCCTGGACCGCCTGTCCGCCGCAGGACTGCATTTGACAAAACCGGGCAAGTTCTGGAGCTCATACACCCAGGACGACGCCAGGCGCTTCACATACAGGCTGGACTATCAGCCGGCTTTGCAAAACGCGCCCGCGCGGAGGGATTATCTGGACTTGTATCAGGCCGCCGGCTGGGCGCACATCGGGGATTGTATGCATTGGCACTACTTCCGGCGGGAATGGTCGCCAGACAAGCCGGCCGAGATCTACACAGACCGGGATTCCTTGAAATGGCTGTACAGAAGAATTCGGCGCGTATTGGGCGTGGTGTTCATCGCGGAACTGCCCGCTCTCCTGATCAACATCATCAATATCAATCTGCTGACACAGCGTGGAAAGCTCCCTCTCTGGCCCATCACCGCGACCATTGTGCTGCTCGTCGCGGTGATGCTGTTGCTCGGATACGGCTTTCTGGCCATGACGCGGAAAATCAGAGCAATCGACAACGGATAGCCGGACGTTTACGCCGTCGCCTCCCCGACGCCCCCGACTTCTTCGCCGGCGCCCGCAACTCGTTCTTTAGGGACATAGGATAAACTAAATTTCGGCAGGCGCCCCAATCCCACATCCCCTAGCTCACGACGAAGGCGGAGGAGCGTTCGCTCAGTTCCTGCGCCTGGACGGAAACCTCGCCGCTGGCCGCCGTGATCTCCTCCAGGGCAGCCGTCTGCTGCTCCGTCGTCGAGAACACGAGCGACATCCGGCCAGATACGTCAAGAGACAGCTCCTTCAAATGGGCGGTCATCGATTCCAGCGTCTGCACACCTTCCGTCAAAGCCTTTGCGGATTCATCGACCTGCCCTCCGGCTGCTTCGAGGCGCTGCGCAGCGGTCGCAATGTTCGCAAACGCCTGTTCGACATCCGCCATGCTACCCACCCCCTGCTTCATGAGCCGCATCTGTTCCTCCGCCGCGTCTTGCGAAGTCAGCGCGTCGCGCTGCATCTCCCGCACCAAAACCGCAATCTCGGCGGCGGCCTTTCTCGTGCTTTCCGCGAGGTCGCGCACCTCGTCCGCCACGACCGCAAACCCGCGCCCGTGCTCGCCCGCGCGAGCCGCCTCAATGGCCGCGTTTAACGCCAGCAGGTTCGTCTGTTCGGACACCTCGTTGATCAGATCCACGATGGCCGCCACTTCCTGTGAACGGGACGCCAACGTGCGCGCCCTCTCGCTATTGTCCTCCGCCCCGCGGTATATGGTGTTCATCTGCGTGATGGCGCCGGCGACAGCCTGCGTGCCTGTCTGTCTGTGCCGTCCGAGCAATTGGATCCCTTCCGC
>JAJZZT010000149.1 GCA_021797415.1 Bacillota bacterium | reverse complement strand
CGCTCACATCGATCGTGTACCCTGCCCCCGCGGACAACCGCAACTCCTCTCCATCTCCCGGCACCATGGTCATAACCAGGGAGAGCGGGAGTTCAACACGGGCAAACGATCGCCGCTGCACGCGCACGATCTGCTCTTTTTCAGGTGTGTACACTTGAAAGGAGGGCAGGATGCCAAGCGGCTTTACGCCGACCACCACCGCGTCAAAATAGTACAGCACGCGTTCGGCGGGCACGTACGACACGCGCACGCGCTCTCCTTCTCTCATCGCAAATTCGACACGACGGGCTTCCTCGATCGGGTGGTCAAGATACAGCAAGTTATCCTGAATGTCAAGTACCCGCGCACGCCCCCTGCCGGATTGGCGTGCTGGATTCACATACACCGTTTGGCCCACTTCGGGCAAAGCCATCCGTCATCACCAGCCTGCACCTATTATATATTGGATTTTCTGCGGAGAAAAGAGAAGGCTCCCGTAACCGGAGTCCTTCTCTATCTTGAAAATGAGGTTTCGCTGCCAGTCGGCGCCCTGCCCTATGCCCTTTGCTCGGACACCGCTATCGCTAAACTCGCGACGAGCAAAGGGAATGACGACGCCTCAGCGAACCTTGTCCATGGCGCTAAACTCGCCGGTCATAGGGCATGACAACGCCCCAGCGAATTTTCAACCTGTCGCGAGTGGTCAGCTCAACGCCGGATTTGCTGTTCCCACATCCGCGCCACCGTCTTTTGCAAGCCGCTGGATATCAACGACCGACCCGTTTTGCGCATCGATGAAGATACGATAGGCGTGGTGAGCTGACAGCCCCATCAACTCATAGACCAACCGCTCTCCGGCCGTCTGTGAATTGATCACGGCCAGCCGGCTTTGCACAATACGGACGCCGTGTGATACCTGCTTCATGGCCTCGGCGGGCGAGATCGCGGGCTTCAGGGAGTGAAGGGGCAGACCGTGTGTCAGATAATCCGTCGCATCATAGCCGACGACCGCCCTGTTGGCAAGATCAACCTTGACCAGTACGGGTTCGTCGTACAGCATGACGCCGCGAACCACAGGGCTGAGCGCGACCGTTGCCTTGCCGCCGTAGATGTCCGCATCCCGGACATCTACTTGCCGGATGCCGTGAGCGGCGAGATATTGCCCGGCGATACGGACGGCGTCGGCAAGACTGGCATGACGGGGACCGCCCGCGGCGCTGTCGCGCTGCATCCAGAGCACGGCGCCGTGGGAGGAAACCGCCAAACGCGCCGGATTTTGCGCGCCGACCGTGACCAGATAACCGGAGCTTTGCGCATTGTCGCCCAACGCCTGCACGGTGGTTCTGGCACCGGATGGCGCATGCAGGAAACCGAGTGCCGCATCCACCGCGCTCTGACGTGGCAGCATGTACCCCTGCGCCGGAGATTGACTCGCCGCATCCGAAGATGTCACACTGGCGCGAGCCACAGTCTCCAATTTGCCGAATTGTTTCCAAACAGGCGACCGACGCTGAGTTTCCTTATTTGTCGCAACGGCGGCAAGCGTCGAAAAGATGTAATGATAACCGACCAGATTCGCCTGCAGCGACCGCATGGTCCGTTCTACGCGTGCGGCGCCGCTTTGCAACTGTTCGATCTGGCGGTGATCCGCCGCAGTAAACGGCTCATTCGTCGCATGATTTGCCAGCAGGCGTTGCGTTTCCTGGCGGACGGAACCCAGGTACGCGGCCATTCCGCCTCCGGAAATGCCGGCGGGCAATCTGGCATAATCCGCTTGGGCGGTCTCAGTTTCATGCATCGCGTCTTGCAGTTGCTGCTTGATCGCAGTCGGTTGGCGCGACGCCAGAGCCTTGTCGAATGAATCCTCCATCGCGTCCACGGCAAATGCACTGTTATGAAACGCCCCCTGATACTGATTTTCCAATGTTGCCAGGGACGCCCCCGATTGCTTGTTCTCGTTGTAGCCGTACAGCACCGCTCCGAGCAATCCGAGCGCAAGCGCCGGCGCAACCCAGCCGGAATAACGCATGTTCACGCTCCTTCCCCCCTCACTTGGCGAATACATGCTGACCGATGCGCAGCATGATCGGCTGCGACCAAATCCAAGACGATGTCGCAGTGGCCGGATTCCAGTAGTACAGGGCGCCATGCGTGGGATCCCACCCATGAACAGCATCGAGCACAGCTTCCACGTTTTCTTTGTGCAATCCGAGCCATGCCTGCCCGTTGGAAATTGATGTAAAGGCACCGGGCTGGTAGATGATGGCCGGTATGGAGTGTGGAAACAGACTGCTGTGGTAACGGTTGAGAACCACCGCGGCGACTGCCACCTGGCCGACAAATGGTTGATTTCTCGCCTCTCCGTAGACCACATGAGCCATCAGGTTGATGTCGTTCTGCGAAATTCCCGCCACACTGCCTGGACCGGTATACACAGCGCCCGCCGGAAGCGCTGGCGTCACCACATACGCCGCGCAAGCGATCAGCATTGACACGGCGGCATGCAACCATCGGTTTGGCTTCAATACGGCTTCCCTCCCTGACCAAACATCTTGCGTTCACTCGCTCCAATGGGGTGTCTGCATCTGTGGAGGAGTTGGGTCTGGTATGTATTGTCTTACAAGGAAGGGCGAATTATGTCTATCTTGAAAATGGGGGAAAGTGCCGGTCGT
>JAJZZT010000335.1 GCA_021797415.1 Bacillota bacterium | reverse complement strand
CTTTTTGAACAGGCTCTATCATTAGTTAGGGATGATCCAAAACCATCTTACTATGTTAACATACGCATGCTGAGTATTCAACGCACTGGGGCCGGGCGTTTCGTGACATGCGGCGACAGAACAGACGCGAGGTGAGCGGGGATGGTCCTTGGGACAGAGCGGCTGATCCTGCGGCCACTCCACGCAGGGGACGCAGGGGTGGTTCGGGAATTGGCGGGAGACTGCGAGGTGGCAAGGACGACTTTGCATATTCCGCATCCGTATCCGGATGGCGCGGCGCAGGAATGGATTGCCGGCTTGCGGCCCGCCGCAAAGGAGGGGCGGTTGCACACGTTCGCGATGGTGCGCAGGTCAGATGATCTTTTCCTCGGCGTTATCAGCCTCGCAACGGAAAAGGAACACCGGCGTGCGGAACTGGCGTATTGGTTAGGCAGACCCTATTGGGGACAGGGATACACCACGGAGGCGGCGCGGAGAATGGTGCGGTTCGGCTTTGAACAGCTGGATCTGCACCGCATCTGCGCCTTTGCCATGGCGAAAAACCCGGCGTCGGCCCGCGTCATGCAAAAAATCGGCATGTCGCACGAGGGGAGACTGGTTCAGCACATCCGCAAATGGGACCAGTACGAGGATCTGGACGCCTACGGCATCATCCGCCCGTAGAGTCGGCCTCTCGCAAAAGTGGGAATTGTCATTTCATCCTAATTTAGGATACAATTCTTTCGAAATTTGATGGGGAAGTCAAGAGCCGTTGTTTCTGAAACGAGGTGCGAAGCGGTGAACGCGAGCGAGCGTCTGATGGCGCTGGCAGGGGGATGCGTGGCCGAACTGCCGGTGGTCGATAAGCGATACGCGTTTGTCGGGGGCTCGGTCGGCCGCGGGAACGCCGACGAGTGGAGCGATGTGGATGTGACCGTCTGTGTCGACGGCGGTGAACCGCCGCGCGCGTTCAATCTGGTCTACGAAGGGGAACTCGTCCAAGTCGATTTCATGTCGCCGCCGCTGTGTGGAAAAGCGGAACTTGCGCTCGTGGACTGTCGCTTTCTGCTGGAATCGAGACCGGTGTACGATCCCCGCGGCGAGTATGCCGACCTGCGCGAAAATGTCCGTCGTCGGTTTGAAACGAATCCAGGCAGACAGGAATTATTTGAACAGTGGAAAACGGTGGTCGAGGAGCGCAAACGATGGGCCGCAGACAGCGTGGCTCACGGACGCATGCGTTCTGCCGCGGCGGCCGGTGGCGCCGCCTGGGCGGACGCTCCATTTTCGCCCTGGTACAACTATCCGTGACGGTCAAAGAGCGTATCCTGCCACTGGATAACCGTACGGTCCCCTTTTTGAACAGATTCTAGGGAACTTTATCACACGCCCCTAGTATGAACCGAGCACGGGGCAATCAACCATCCCTTTTTTGAAAATAATCTTTGCAATTATCGTTAATAGGGTGTTATAATATTTCATGTCACAAAATACACTAGATTCACAATCTCCAAGCACGACACTGGTGCCAGGATAGAGGTGTCTACCTCATGTGAAAACGCATTCACTTCCTGCGCTCTCTGTTCAGACGCCGCAACACGCAACTCGCGGGGACAATAGCATGTTCACGGAGGATTGCCATATGATTCGCCATTATGAAGGCGGGGACGAGCAAGCCATCGTCGCGCTCTGGAATCGGGCGATGCCCGCCGATCCCGTCACGCTGCCCCTGATTGTCCGGCGCGTTCTGACCGACCCCAATTTCGATCCGGAAGGGGTGATCGTCTGGGAGGAGAATGGCGAGGTGGCCGGATTTCTGCTGGCTGTCGTGCGCCAACTGCCGATGGCCGGAACGAACCTGGAACCGGAGGACGGGTGGATCACGGCTTTCGCCGTGGCTCCGGAGTCCAGGGGGCGCGGCGCGGGGAGCGCCATGCTGACCGCGGCCGACGAATTCTTCCACAAACGCGGCCGCCGGCGAGTCTCCTTTTCACCCTACGCCCCGAACTATTTTCTCCCCGGCATCGACCCGGCGGAATATCCTGCCGGGAAGGGACTGCTGGAGAAGGCGGGATTTCGCACATTGCACCAGGCAGTCGCGATGGACAAAGAACTCGTGGGTTTTCGCTATCCGGACGACGTGCGGGAGGCGGAACGGCGGTTACAGGATGACGGTTATGTATTCGAACGCCTGACGCTGCCGCATCTGACCGCGCTCGTGCGGTTCAACCAGGAGTTTTTCGGCCCGGACTGGGCCCGCGCCGTGCGCGGGGGAGTTGCGGGAAGCCTGGCGCTCGACCGCTTTCTGATCGCGCGCAGGGGGCGGGATATCGCGGGTTTTTGCATGTACGGCCTCTATGACGGGATTGCGGAACGCTTCGGACCGTTCGGGGTCCATCCGCAGTTGCAGGGCATCGGGCTGGGCAAGGTGCTGCTCTACCGCTGCCTGGAGGCGATGCGCGGCGACGGGTTGCACACGGCCTGGTTCCTGTGGACGGGCGAAACTTCTCCCGCAGGGCATCTGTACCGGCGCGCCGGCTTTCACGTCAGCCGCCGCTTCGAGATCATGCGCAAAGAAGGCGTGTAGACATGCACATTCTGGCCATCGGCGGACATGCCGGCGATATGGACTTGACCGCGGGAGCCGTGCTGGCGCAGCACATTCTGCGCGG
>JAJZZT010000535.1 GCA_021797415.1 Bacillota bacterium | reverse complement strand
CCGTTCCAAAAGCGGGCGGATGCTTACGCGCTGGTCGGAATGCTGCAGCAGTCCCATACCGGTCAGTCGTTGCAGCGACGCGGCAATCCCGTCGCGCGCCAGCGACATGCGTTCCACCAGCTCGTCGAGGCTGGGAAAGGAGTGTTCCGCCTGTTGGTAAGCAATGATGTGCAAGACAAGCATGGCATCCGTATCCGTCAGGCCGAGCGATTTGTACGCGGCGAAAAAGGCCTGCGGAAAATGCGCCTGCCCGCCCTCAAGGGCCTCCAACAAACGTTCCGTCCGCCTATTCGCCATGATCCACTCACCGTCCTGCCCACCCCATCGGGGTTTCAATCCCGAGTCCCCTATTGTGCAACGGCCAACCCTTCTCCGGAGGGTTCTCCGCGCGCGGCTGCAAGCCATCTTCTGAATTCCTCTCCGCTCACACTCTCCTCGTCCACGATGTATGCCGCATAAGCGGCCATCTTTTCCGCGAACGGCTCCAGGACGGAGCGCGTCGTCTCCTCGACTTTTGCGAGGATATGCCGCACTTCTTCGTCAAGAATGCTTTCCGGAAGGTGTTCTTCGTCGACGATGCCGATCCGGCTCAAGCCGCATGTAACCTGCGTGCGGGCGATGCGACTCGCTTGTATGAAGTCGTTCTGGGCACCCGTCGAGCGGTTGTGAAAAATCAATTCTTCTGCGATGGCGCCGCCGAGCGCCACGACAATCTGTTGATCAAGCTGGTCCTTCGTGTAAAGGTACGAATCCGCCTCGGGAATCTGCCGCACAAAGCCAAGTGCGTTGCCGCGGGGAGCGATGGTGATGTGGGAGACGGAACCGGGCCGCATCATTTCGGAGGAAATCGCGTGTCCCAGTTCATGCACCGCCACGCGGCGCAGTTCCTGCGGCGTCGGCAGTCGTCCCGTCTTTTCACCCATCAGGACCTTGTCGACCGCGTCGCGGAAATACTCCTGGACAATGACGGGAGAGTTCTCCCGCAGTGCGATGATGGCCGCTTCATTGCACAGGCTTTCCAACTGCGCGCCGGAGAACCCGTAGGATTCCCGCGCGATGTGTTCAAGGTTCACATCGTCCGCAAGCGGCTTGTCGCCCGTCTGGATGCGCAGGATGTGAAGCCGGCCCTCCTTGTCCGGCAGGTCGACCTTGATCTGCCTGTCAAACCGGCCCGGGCGCATCAATGCGCTGTCCAGGACATCGGCGCGGTTTGTCGCTGCCATGATCAGGATCAGCGGATACTGTGTCGTCTGCATGCCGTCCATCTCGGTCAACAACTGGTTCAGGGTCTGGTCGTATTCCTGGTGGCTGTACAGACCCCGTTTTCCTCCGACCACATCGATTTCGTCAATAAAAATGATCGCGCTGTCCTTCGATTCCTTGCGCGCGGCCGCTCGGGCCTTGCGAAACAATTCCCGGACGCGTTGCGCGCCAACTCCCACGTACATTTCCACAAATTCGCTGCCCGAGGCGGAAATGAAGACGGAATCCGTATACGATGCGGCGGCTTTGGCCATCATTGTCTTGCCGGTGCCGGGCGGCCCGGTCAACAGGATGCCCTTTAAGGGGCGAATGCCAAGACGGCGGATCTTGTCGCGATAGCGGAGAAAGTCGAGCGCCTCCATCAATTCTTTCTTGGCATGTTCCTGACCGCCGATGTGTTCAAAATTCACGGCATGGCGCACGGCCGCCTCCCGCGACCCCGTGGGGGCCATCTGCCTGCGCTGCATGGCTGCATAGAGCACGAAACCGAGGCCGCCGATGATGAGCAGCGGCAACAGGTTGAGCCCAAGGACGGCGGTAAACAGCACGATCGCAACTCCTGCGCCGATCAGCCATTCCCTCATCATCCGCTCACCCCCACAGCCTTGATTGAGATGACGTCATAAAGGTACGCACTGCCTTCTTCAAGCTGCACGAACACATTGTTCACATTCATCGTCACGCGCGCTGCCGCGCCGTGCTGCCGCGCCGCCTTCGTAAAGCTGGCGATCATGGTCTGATAATCTCCGTGCGCCATTCCCTGGTAGATAATCGGCGAAAGATTTTCGTAAAGGCTGTTCAACTGTGGTGTGCGCCGATCGGTCAGAAAAATTGTCGCCGGTCCGCCCAGCATGCCCGTAATGCGGGACTGGATTTCGTCGTACGTCGTCTGCAGGTCCCGCACCTCGCCCAGGGTCACGTTCACCTGGGGACTTGTCCCCAGCGTCGAAACGTCTATGGACTGCACGTACGGCACTTGCCGCAAGCTGAGTTCAAGCGGCCGGATCAGAGCGTATGTCCGGTAGAGTTGAAGACCGCCAAACAGGACGGCAAAAGTGAGAATGAAGGCGGTGATTGTCGGGAGGATGCGAATTCTCGACACACCGGTCCCCCCTTTACTGAGATCCATGCAGGCGTATTTTTCTTCCTCGTTGTCGGCGCCGCGAAGCGGCGTAAAGGTCTATCGTAAAATCTCAACGCACAAATCCCACTCCAACCAGCGCCGATGCGTTCTTGCCACGACGCCGCGGGAAGGCTGCGGATTTTTTCACAACTCCCTTAGCAGAAGTATAGCACGTTGTGTGAGGGGATTCAGCACAAAATGTCGTCCATGCGGTCAAATTGCTTCCTGTCGTGCCAATCGAAAGGCTCACTGGTAGCTCACTGTTGC
>JAJZZT010000329.1 GCA_021797415.1 Bacillota bacterium | reverse complement strand
GAAAGGGCGGACGCTGATTATCGGCGCGGGTACCGGCTTGGACGTGGGACCGCTCGGTCCGCACGTAACGGACATCGTGCTGCTGGAACCCGATCAATCGATGCGCGGGGAACTGGCCAGAAGATGGCCGAAAATTCCGGTGCTCGCCAGTCCCGCTGAGCACATGGACGTTCCGGACACGTCGTTTGACACGGTGCTGTCGTCGCTTGTCCTGTGCTCCGCGCGCGATGTCGACGCCGTGCTGCGCGACATTGCGCGCGTGCTGCGACCGGACGGGCAGTTTCTGTTTCTTGAGCACGTGCGCCATGACCGCCTTTTGCCGCGCGTGACACAGGACGCGCTGACCCCGCTGTGGAAGGTGATGGGCGCCGGCTGCCACCTGAATCGCTCCCTGGAGGACGCGCTGCGGCGCTCTCCCTTGCGCGTAGCGGATGTGCGACAGGTGCGCGACGGCTGGCTGTTCCCCATCGTCGCGGGCCGCGCCTTGCTGTGACGCCATCCTTTTCTTCGATAGACTCCCATGGTGCGGACGCGCCACCATCGGCAGGCACAAGACCATTTTCGAGGTTGCGGTTCGACAAAACAGGGGGTATGATGCCCGCATGGTTACCTTGACAGCTTTTGCAGATGAGATTTCGCCGGATTTGACGGTCCAGCTCGACACGCTTGCGGAGGAAGGGATTTCGCATATCGAATTGCGCGGCGTCTGGGGCAAGAATGTCATGCAACTGGACGCGGAGGAATTGCAGCGTGTGCGCGCTGAACTTCTCCGGCGAGGGGTTGCCGTATCCGCCATCGGTTCTCCGATCGGCAAGATTGCTGTCACGAGCGATCTGGAGGCGCACAGGCGCGATTTTCTGCGCGCTCTGGATATCGCTAGGCAATTTGCGGCTCCCTACTTAAGGCTGTTCTCGTTTTACATACCGGACGGCCATGATCCTGCACAATACCGCGCGACCGTGCTCCGCTATCTGGCCGAATTTGCCCGCGCGGCGGAGGAAGCGGATGTCGTCCTCGTGCACGAAAATGAACGGCGCATCTACGGTGATACGGACGAACGCTGCGTCGATCTGTTGGATGCCGTCCATCATCCGCGGCTGCGCTGTGCGTTTGATTCCGCCAATTTTATTCTGTGCGGCGTGAAGCCGTTCTCTGACGCCTGGCCGAAGCTCATGTCCGCGGTGGAGTACGTCCATGTGAAGGATGCGCGCTTTTCAGACAGCAAGGTGGTTCCCGCGGGACAGGGGGACGGCGAATGGCCGGCGTTGCTGCAGGCGCTGAAAGCGCGCGGGTACGGCGGGTTCCTGTCGCTGGAGCCGCATTTGGCTTCCCAGGGTGATCTTGCCGGCTTCAGCGGGCCTGAACTGTTCAAGGTGGCGGCCTCCGCTCTCAAGTCGCTCCTGGCGCAAGCGGGGATCCCCTGGCGGTGACGCCGTCATGCGCCGGGGAGTTTGGGAGGCGAGGCTGTGGGCGGCGTGATTGAATCTCTCCTGCGCGATATATCGCTTCCGCGCATGGCCCTGGTGCGTCAGAAGTTTGATGGAACACGCGTCGCGCAACCGGAGCGGGAATTGCGTGCGCGCCTGCAGGCGGAGCCCGCTGTCGCGAACCTGGCGTCGGGCGCGCGCGTGGCGGTGGCCGTGGGCAGCCGGGGCATGGCCAATTTGCCGGGACTTGTCGCCGTGCTGGTGGAGGAACTGCGGGCGATCGGCGCCCGACCGTTCATTGTGCCCGCCATGGGCAGTCACGGCGGGGCGACCGCGGACGGGCAGCGCGCGGTGCTTGCCCAACTGGGCGTCACCGAAGAAACGGTGGGCGCGTCAATTGTCTCCTCGCTGGACGTGGCGCTGCTCGGCCATCTGGCAAACGGCCTTCCGGTGTACTCCGACCAGGCCGCCGCACAGGCGGATGCAATCGTCGTTATCAACCGGGTGAAGCCGCACACCGCATTTCGCGGACCGTACGAGAGCGGCCTGATGAAAATGATCGCAATCGGGCTTGGGAAACAAAAAGGCGCCGAGGCCTGCCATCAGCTTGGCTTTCGCCACATGGCGGAGACGGTGCCCGCCGCAGCGCGCCTGATCATCGACCGTTTGCCCGTCTTGTTTGGCGTGGCGACCGTCGAAAACGCATACGATGAGATCGCGCGCATTGAGGTCGTGCCCGCCGCCCGAATCGAGGCCGCCGAACCGGAGTTGCTCGCAGAGGCGAGACAGCGCATGCCCGCGATTCCGTTTGCGCAACTCGACGTGCTCGTCGTCGACTGGATCGGCAAGAATATCAGCGGCGACGGGATGGATCCGAACATCACCGGACGGTATCCAACGCCGTACGCCGCGGGCGGGCCTGCGGTGAACAAGCTCGTGGCGCTCGACCTGACGGCGGCGTCGGAAGGCAACGCGAACGGGGTGGGCACGGCGGATTTCACCACGCGCGCGCTGGCGGACAAGATTGACTTCGCGGCGATGTACGCCAATGGTCTTACATCCACCGTCTGTGCGCCGACGAAACTCGCGACCGTTCTTGAATCGGATGAACTTGCGTTAAAGGCGGCCGTGAAGACGTGCAACATCCTCGACTACCGCGCGTGCCGCCTGGTGCGCATTGAAAATACCCTGCGGCTGGATCGCATGTGGATTTCGGAAGCGCTGCTGCCGGACGCGA
>JAJZZT010000239.1 GCA_021797415.1 Bacillota bacterium | reverse complement strand
TCGCTTCTTGTCTTTCTGGTGGCCATGTTTGTGCTGGACTGGCATTTGACGCTGACTTATCTGATCGCGATTCCGCCCTTTTTTCTCCTCACGTTTCTGGTGGCGCGCGTGCAGTACACCATGGGCCGCCGGGAATACGAGAGCATCGCGGATGTGAACGCCGCGCTCGTGCGTTCGGTGGGCTTTGTCGGGGCCGCTTTTGCGCGGATGATGGGACAGCAGGAGCGCCAGCGCGCGGAATTTGACCGCGCCAACGCCGCGCTGACGGAGACGAGCATTGCATCGCGCGTGATCAGCGATGCCCACCACATGGCCTACACCTTTCCGGTTGCGCTGACCACCGTGTTCATCTGGTTTTATGGCGGATTGCAGGTGATGCACGGGACGATGAGCCTGGGGACGCTCATCGCGTTTGCCGCGTTGCTCAGTAAGAATATGTACACTTTTGGCAACTTCATGGGGGCGTTCGTGTTCTTCCCCCATCTGCGCGGGGTGCTTGACCGGATTTTTGCCATGTGGCCATCGGCCGAGGGCGTCCGCCTGGCATTCTTGCGCCGTCGTCAGGCGGCACGCCGCCAGCTGTCTCCCTGGAACTGGCTCCGGACGCATGGCGTGGACAGTCGCGCCCCGCTGCCCAGGATCCGGGGCAGTTCATTGTGGCGTCTGGTGAAACTGATGCTGCCGTACTGGCCGTACTGGATTCTGATCATCGGCGACGCGCTGTTGAGTACGGCGGGGCTTGCCTCTCTTGTTCCATTGGCGCAAAAGGCCATCATCAACACCGCCATTCCCCAGCGCAATGTCGCGCTTCTCGGCTTCTCCGTGCTGATCATCGCCCTGTTTCCTTTCATCCATCTGTTCAGCGCCGAGATCAGTTCCGCCGGGCACGAATTTGTTGCACACCGGTCGTTGCAGAAGTTGCGCGCCATCGCCTATGACAAGTTGCGCAAGGCGATGCCTGCGAACTATCGGGGGGTGCCGACAGCGGACCTGATGTCGCGGGTGGTCAACGACATCAATGCCCTGTACTCGGCGTTCGGCGAACTGTCGAATCTGACATGGATGTTTCTTCCGGTCATCCCGGCGTTCGTGCTGATGGGAGTGCTCAACTGGCGCCTCGGTCTCTTGACGGTGCTCGTGACGCTGCTGTTCGTGCCGCTGCTCGGATACGGCGGCCGCTTGTTCTATGCGATCAACCGCCGGACGTTCGAAGTGGTGGAGGAACTCAACGGCTTTCTTCTGCGTGAACTGGAGCCGGCCCGCATCGCGGCTTCCGCCGACGAGTCTGTGCGCGAACAGTTGGAGCGGGAATTTGCAACGAGCAACCGTGAATTGGCGGACCTCGGGTTCACCTCGTCGGTTGCGCACGGCTGGTTCAACACGGTGTTCAATTGGCACGGAATGCTCGTCACCTCGCTCACGTGGTTCGCCGGCGGCTGGATGATCATGCACGGGCAGATGTTGCTCGGCACGGTGATCGCCCTGCTGGCGTACGCGGGCAAGGTGGAAGGCTTTGGGGGCGCGTTCGGCGTCTATCTGGTGGTGCGGACGATGCAATCCAACGCCGACCGCGTCTTCACGTTGCTGGACGACCTGGACGACCGCACGCCGGCCGATCCGGCGGGAAGCGACGTGTCGGCGGGTAGTGTGCCGGAGAGTGTGGCGCTCATGGTGACCAATCTAGAGTTGAAGTCCGCCGTCGGCCAGTTCACCTGGCAACAGTCTGTCGGCGCCGTGTTTGGCGTCGATGGGACGGGCGCGGCCACGGAAATGCGCGAGGTGCTTGCAGGCATCGCCCCGGTCGCGCGCGGTGAGGTCCGGCGCAGGGCGAACGTGGGCCTGATTGCGGGCGATACGCCGTTGCCCCGCTTGACGCTGCGCGAATTGCTGTCCACAGCGGCGGGGCGCGACCTGTCGGACCGGGAGGTGCGGCAGGCACTGCGGCAGGTGGGGCTGGAGCATCTGCCGCCGGAACACATGGTGGCCGCGGAGGAGTGGCCGGCTCTGGAGGTCCGGCGCCTGTCGCTCGCGTTGGCCCTCCTGCACCGTCCTGACCTGGTCGTTGCGGATTGCTCGCAAGTCGACGGGCGGACCCTGCGGGAGTGGCTTCCGGGGACGACGGTCGTCAGCGCGGGCGAGGAGGTCGATTTCAATGGGTGTGACCGCGTTGTGCAGCCGGATGCGGCCACGTAACTAGGGACTTCCCCGCTTGTCCTCCGACGACCAGTGGCGGCGGCGATCCAGCCGTCGCCAGGGCGGGAACCGATGCAAATCCCAAAGAGGCAGCCACGCCAGACTCACCGTTACGGTGGACAGAGCCAGTTTTCTTGATGTGCGCAATATGATCCTCCCTCTCATCGGAAATGGTGCTTCTCTGCGTCCAGGACGGTGAAGACGCTTTCGCAGCCACCGCAGGAAATTAAAAAGTTTGGATATTGTGTGTAATATCGTTCAGAAAAAGGCCCTGTCAACATGGAAATAGCGTAGGCAACAATTCAGCATAAAAATTTCAGCATAAAAATTTCAGCATAAAACATCTTGACACTAACTTATTTTATTTCTTATTATATATATTATAATAAGTGGCGATAGAAAGAACTTGGGAATTTATATCAAGAAATTTGGTGAGATGGATTTGCGGAAGTCGACTTCAGGAATGAGCAC
>JAJZZT010000199.1 GCA_021797415.1 Bacillota bacterium | reverse complement strand
TTCTGCCCCCACTTTCAGCGCAGCAGGTCTGGCAACAGCTCGGATTTTCTATAGGAGATGACGAGGATGGCGATTGAGCGGCAGTGGTCGGAGTCGCAGACGGAGGCGATACGGATGCGCGGCGGGCCGATCCTCGTGTCTGCAGGCGCTGGATCCGGCAAGACGAGTGTGCTTGTAAAGCGCGTGATCACCCGCATCCTGGCCGATGACGGAGTGGATGTGGACCGCCTGTTGATCGTGACGTTCACGGACGAGGCGGCGGCGGAGATGAGCGAACGCATCGCCGCCGCGTTGCGCAAGGCGGCCGCAGAGCGGGCGACAGAAAAACGCGCGCTGCGCCAGTTGCACTTGCTGGACCGGGCGCCCATCTCCACGCTGCACAGTTTCTGTCTGCAGGCTGCGCGCGCGGCGGCCGGAGGAGCGGGAGTCGATCCGGGATTTCGCGTGGCGTCGCAGGATGAGGCGGATCTCCTGGCCGACGCGGTGCTGGACAGTCTGATGGAACACTGGCTTGCGGATGAAAGGAGGCCGATTGCGGATTTTGTCGAACGGTTCGGCGGCGATCTCGGGGAGGAGACACTGCGGACGCTCATTTTGCAGCTCCATCAGTTTGCCCGCAGCCAAGCTGTTCCCGACCGCTGGCTGGAGCAGGCGCTGTCGCGATTTGTAGCGGACGCGACAGGACCGCTTGCCGACGCCAGCTTCGCACCCCGACTGTTCGCAGGCGTCGGCAAGCGACTGGAGGAGTCTTTGACGCATCTGCGCGAAGCGAACCGCGTCTGTCTTGGGACGGGCCAGGATGCGGCCGCGCAGCTTCTGGTTGAGGAAGCGGACCGCCTGGCGGACGTGCTGGAGGCTGCCGCCAGGCGCGATCACGATGCGGTGGCGGGCGCGCTGGCGCAGATCTTTGCGCCCAGGCTGACGTTTCCAAAAGACGTGGATCCGGCTGTGCGGGAGCGTGTGCAGTCGCTGCGCGATCGAGCGAAGAAGCTGGTGAAGTCCCTGCGCGAAGGCGTGTGCGGCCGAAGTGAAGACACTCTGCTTGCGGAACTGCGCGAACTGGCGCCCCATATTGAAACGCTCGCCGGACTGACCACGGCGTTTTCGGCCGCGTACCAGGAGGCAAAGGCTTTGCGCGGGACGGTTGATTTCTCCGATCTTGAGCATCTGGCGCGTGCGGCGCTGGCGGACGGCGACGGGACACCGACCGATCTGGCGCGCCATTTCCAGCAGTATTTTGTCGAGATCATGGTCGACGAGTACCAGGACACGAGTCCCATTCAGGACGACATCATCCGTCTGGTTGCGCAGCCGGAGAGCCGCAACCTGTTTCTGGTCGGGGATGTGAAACAGAGCATCTACCGCTTTCGCATGGCGGAACCGCGGTTGTTTCTCGAACGCTTCGCCCTTTATGAAAATCCGGAGACCGGCGTGCGGATCGATCTCGCGGACAACTATCGCAGTCGCGGCGGTGTCGTGGACGCGGTGAATTTCTTCTTTGAACAGATCTTCACGCCGGAGTTTGGCGGCGTCGCGTATGATGAACGCTCGCGCATGAAAGCGGGGGCGTGTTATCCGGAGATCGGCCCGGACAAATCCACGCTCGACGGACCGGTCGAACTGCACATTGTGGAGCGTACTCCCGACCCAGCGTACCAAGGAACAGACGGCGAGGGAGTCCCGGAGGACGAAGCGGGTGAACGAGACGGCGCCGTTCCAGACGCAGATCAGGTGGAGTGGGCGGCCGCCGAGCGCGAGGCTCTGGTCGCAGGCAGCAGGCTGAAGGAACTGCACGATGGCGGCGCGCTTGTCTACAGGCCGCAACGCCAGACCTATGAGCCGGTAAAATGGCGCGACATGGCAGTCCTGATGCGCGCCAAGTCGGGCCGCATGGAGCATTTTCTGCGCGTGTTCCGGCAACTTGGCATTCCGGTCGCCGGCGATTCGGATGCCGGCTATTATTCGGGCTATGAACTTCGCCTGGCTCTGTCCCTTTTGCAGATTGTGGACAATGCGGACCAGGATATCCCGCTGGCGGCCGTGCTTCGTTCGCCCGTCGGCGGGTTCACCAGCACGGATCTGGCGCTGGTGCGCGCAAAGCGCCGGGGAAGTCTGCTTGTCGCGCTGCGCGCCTGTGCCGGTGCCGATGAACTGAAGGAGGACGCGGGGAACAAGGCGCGGCGCTTTTTGCAAAAGCTCGACGAGTGGCGCACCGAGGTGCGGTCGCACGCACTGGCGGAAGCGGTCGAACTCCTGTTGCACAAGGCTGACCTGCTGCGGTTTTGCTCATCACTTCCGGGCGGGGCCGTGCGCGAGGCGAATCTCCGCCAACTTGCGCTTTCGGCGCGCAGTTTCGCGGAGGTGCAGACGGGAGGATTCGGCGATTTTGTACGTTATCTGGAACGCCACCGCCTGCACGCGGGCGATGTCGGCGCGTCTCCCGCACTCGGCGAGCAGGAGGATGTCGTGCGCATCATGACGATCCATAAGAGCAAGGGCCTGGAATTTCCCGTCGTCGTGGTGGCGGGTCTGGGCCAGCAATTCCGCTTGCGCCGGAGCAGCCGCATTGCGCTTCACCGCACGCTTGGATTTGGCCCGGCCTTCGTGGACCTAAACCGGCGCGAGGTGTATCCGACCGCCGCTTCCGCCGCTCTGGAGGATGCCCTGTTG
>JAJZZT010000526.1 GCA_021797415.1 Bacillota bacterium | reverse complement strand
GGTCGGCTTTTCCATCGGGCTGATCGGCGTTCCGATCGGATTGACCATCGGCCTGATCTCCATTCAGGCATTTCTTTTCACCTTGATCGGTATCACCTTCGGAAACCGGTTGCGACGCTATCTGGGGGAATGGACGGAGAAACTGGCCGGATTCGCGCTCGGCCTGCTTGGTCTGTGGATCCTTGTCGGCGCTGGGATTGACGTGTTCCGCCATCTTTGAGAGGCCATCTTTGAGAGGGTTGTCCGGGAAGGGGCGGGAACTCTGCGACGCAGGGGATATGTTACCGATAAGGGGTTGTTCAAAAAGGGGGCGGATCGCCATGGGGCGTCAGACGGCGGCGGCATTGCGGCGAATCTACGAGCGGTTGTTCGCGCACTACGGTGACCGCCGTTGGTGGCCGGCCGAGACGCCGGAAGAAGTGATCATCGGCGCGATTCTTGTGCAAAACGTGGCGTGGAAGAATGTGGTGACGGCGATCGACCGCCTGCGCGGAAGCGGCCTGCTCACGCTGGCGGCCCTGCACAGGGCGCCTGTGGAACGGATTGAAGAATGCATCGTTTCGACGCTCTATTACCACATGAAGGCGAAAAAACTCAAGACGTTCGCCGCCATGGTGGACAGGGAGTTCGGGGGCGACGCAGGTCGTCTGCTCGCGCTGCCCGCGGACGAACTGCGCGCGCGCCTGCTCGCCGTGTGGGGCATTGGCCCGGAGACCGCCGACGACATCATTCTGTATGCCGCCCATCAGCCGTCTTTCGTCGTCGATTCGTACACGCGGCGCATCTTTTTCCGGCTTGGCCTCACGCGGGAGAAGGCGACCTATGAGGAATTGCGCGGGTTTTTCATGAACCACCTGCCGTCCGACACAGCGCTGTACAATCAGTACCATGCGCTCATCGACGCGCTTGGCCACTCGCTGTGCCTGAACCGGCGCCCGCGCTGCGGCGAATGCCCGCTGCAGTCCGTTTGCCCGTCCGCCGAGGAGCGCGAGTCCGCGGCAGTCGTGTCTGAGGGACATGGGATAAACCCAATTTTGGCAGGCGCACGACGGGACCTGTCGTGTTTGACTGAAGCCTCAAACACGACAGGTGGGATTAAGGCGCCTGCGGTGCGGACTTTATCCCATGTCCCCTGGGCAGAATCTTGCGTCCCAAGAGATGGACGGCGATCGGTGGAAGACATTCTCAAGATAGCCGTTGCTGTGGCATCCGCGTCCGCTCAGGTTGCCTCGTCGCACGTCCCCATGTACAGTTCGCGCATCTCCCGCGATTGCGGCAGCAACTCCCGCAGCGTGCCCGTGGCTTCCACCCGTCCGCCGCGCAGCAGGATGATCCGGTCCGCCCGCTCCAGCACCGCCTTGCGGTGCGACACGACCAGGCAGGCGCTCTGCCTCTCCCGCGCAAAGATGCGCCGCCACATCGACCGCTCCGTTTCGACATCCAACGCGCTCGAAAGGTCGTCAAACACGTAGATGTCCGCTTCCCGCGCGAACATCCTCGCGGCGGCCGTGCGCTGCACCTGGCCGCCTGACAGTTTGACGCCGCGCGGGCCGATGCGGGTGTCCATGCCGTGCTCAAGCGCGCCGACGTCATCCTCCAGCACTGCCAGATGGACCGCCGTCTCTAGTTCCGCCTGGCTGGCGGAGATGCCGAGCAGGGTGTTTTCCCGCATGGTGTCGCTGAACAATGTCGGAATCTGCGGCGTGTAAGCGGAGCGCGGCGGGATGAAGAAACCGGCCGGATCTGCCACTGGCTGCCCGTTCCAAACGATGTCGCCGCCTTCTTTCGGCAGAAGGCCGAGCAGGACCCGCAACAATGTGGTCTTGCCCGCTCCGATCCGTCCGGTGATCACCACCAGTTCACCCGCGGCGATGTAAAAACCAATGTCGAAGATCCCTTTGCCCGACGCCTGATGGCGGAAGGTCAGGCCAGAAACGTCGAGACGCCGCAACTTTTCTCGCGCCGGTTCGCGCTCGCCGACCGTTGCCGGGCGGCGCATGGGCTGTGGCTTGGCAAGGATGCGCGGGTCGTCGCCAAAGAGCAGATTGCGCAGCCGCGACACTGCGACACTCGATTGTTTGTACAATGTCATCATGCGTCCGATCCGCATGGTAAATTCAGTGATAAACCCCAGGTAGAAAACGAACAGCGCGAAATCCCCGACAGTGAAATGGCCTGTGCGCATGCCGTCCGCGGCCAGCAGCAGGATCAGCCCGGTACCGAGACTGACTGTGTTGGCGAACACAGAGTCCAGCGCCTGCGTGAGCAGGGCGTCGCGCACCATGAGGCGCCTGCGCGCGTCGCTCAGCCCGCGCAGGTTCGCCAGCATCCGCGCTTCGGCCACTGCCACCTGGATCGCCTGCACCGCGTCAAACATCTCTCCGATCGCACTTGTCACCCGCCCCGTCGCCTCGCGTCCGGCCTCCCGGTAGCGGTGCAGGCGTGACGTGGCAATCTGCGCCGCGGCGATCACCACGGTCAAGGGCAAAAACACAAATGCTGTGATCGTCACGCTGATCCGCGTCAGAATGACGATCGCGATCACCGCAAAGACGGAGGAACCGATCAGGTCCAGCGTATTGTCCACGGCGGTCGCGAGTTGTTCCACATCCTCGCGAAACCGTGTGATCGCTTCCCCCGTCGTGCCTGGAATCGCGTGTGCGCCCGGCCGGCGCA
>JAJZZT010000186.1 GCA_021797415.1 Bacillota bacterium | reverse complement strand
CGCCCCTGTCGCGATCATCACGTGGTTGCCGATGGTCGGATGCCGCTTGCCTTTCTCCTTGCCCGTACCGCCCAGCGTGACCCCCTGGTACAAGACCACGTAGTCCCCGATTACGGTTGTTTCACCAATGACCACCCCGTGGCCGTGATCGATAAACAAGCCCTTGCCGATTACCGCGCCGGGGTGAATCTCGATCCCCGTGAGAAAGCGGGCAAACTGAGAGATCACCCGGGCTGGCGTGAACCAGCCGCGGCCGTGCCATGCGTGTGAGATGCGGTACATCCATACGGCATGCAGGCCGGAATATGTCAGAAAAACTTCCAGACGCGAACGGGCCGCCGGGTCCATCTGCATCACAATGTCGATATCTTCCCGCAGCCGCTCGAACATCACCGTCACCTCCCGCCGCAGCCGAAAAAATACGTCTCCAGCCCAGCCGGAGACGGTTATTCGCCCGTATTGCCACGAAAGTACTCTTCCGGATGTCCGCGTTCACAATCGTTCCCGTTCTTCGCCGCAGCGCGCGGCTGCCACACGCAGGCATCATTGATTCCGATCATTATAGCGCGCTTTGCGCAGCCGTTCAACTGGCTGCCGTCGGTTGTGCTGCCGTCGACGGCAGCCGACGGCAGCGGTGCCGATGAACCGGCACCATTCTCCCGCGCGGGATCTCCACTCACGCGTCCGCCCGCGCAAACTGCTCAAGCGCGCTGTGCACCCGCTCCAACGTACGCGCACGGCCGAGCAGGACAAGCGAACGGTTCAGGTCCGCGCCGTGCAGTTGCCCGAACAAAGCGGCGCGCACAGGCATGTACAGGTCTTTGCCCTTGATTCCGAGCGCCGTCTGCACACGTTTCAACAGGTCCTTGACACCGTCGGCGTTCCATGACTGAGCGTGCTTGAGTTCCATGGCCAACTGGCGCAAAACGCGGGCGCTGTCCGGGAGTTCCAGCAGTTCGGCCGCGTCGTCGCAAAACTCGCGCGAGTGCCCGAGCAACGAAGCCCCGACCTGGGGAATTTCCGCCAGACAGGCCACTTTGTCGCGATACAGCTCAATCATCTCGACCATCCAGGCCGGTCCGGCCACATCCCTCATCACATCGTCAAAAGGCGCCAGGTGTTCCTTGGCCAATGGCAACAGATCCTTCGGACTGCGCTCCCGGATGTAGTGCCCGTTCATCCAGGCTAGCCGGACAGGATCAAAAAAAGCACCGCTGCGGCTCACCCGATCAAATGAAAACTGAGCGATCAATTCATCGCGTCCCAGAACCTCCCGCTCTCCGGCGGGAGACCAGCCGAGCAGCGCAAGAAAATTGAACATCGCCTCGGGCAGATAACCAAGCGCCCTGTACTGTTCGATAAACTGCACGATGGACTCGTCGCGCTTGCTCAACTTCCGTCCGTCGGGACCGAGGATCAGGGGCACATGCCCGAATGCCGGCGGTTCCCAGCCGAACGCCCCGTAGAGATACAATTGGCGGGGCGTGTTGGAGATATGCTCCTCACCGCGAATCACGTGCGTGATCTCCATCAAATGGTCGTCAACCACACAGGCAAAGTTATAGGTGGGAATTCCGTTTGACTTTACGATGACAAAGTCGCCGCCCGAACCGACCGCATCAAACGTCAGCGGGCCGCGGACAAGATCCGCGAACCCGATCTCCGCTCTGTCATCGGGCACATGAAAACGGACAACCGGCGCCCGGCCGGCCGCGCGCATGGCCGCACGCTCTCCTTCGGACAGGCGGCGGCACCGCCCATCGTAACGGGGCATTTCACCGGACTCCAACGCGGCTTCCCGCATGTCCGCCAGTTCTTCCTCGGTACAATAACAGTCGTACGCAAGCCCCGCCCGCCGGAGCCGCTCGACGTATTCGGCATAGATCGGCAGCCGCTCCATGCAGGTGTACGGCCCGTGCGAACCACCCACCTGCACTCCCTCATCCCATTCTATGCCGAGCCAGCGCAGTCCGTCCACAAAATCGTCGGTCGCCCGCTCCACATTGCGGTCGATGTCCGTATCTTCGATCCGCAGCATGAACACACCGTTGTGGCGGCGCGCGAACAAATAATTGAACAGCGCCGTGCGGGCGCCGCCGATATGCAGATGTCCTGTGGGACTCGGCGCGTAGCGCAAGCGAACCGCCATCATCTCACCCCATTTTAAGAGGTTGTTCAAAAAGAGGGCAGAACTCCCCGGAGCATTGCCGCGTCATCGCCAGAAATGCTCCCTCACGTACCCAACAACGTACGCTCGGTCCGCATTTCTGGCTGCTTTCTTGCACTGCGTGGGTCTTACCTGCCCTCTTTTTGAACAGGCTCTTTAAGAGGTTGTTCAAAAACTGGTTCTTTAGACCATCGGGTTACCTCTCTTGCGCCTCATCCAGCATGACCACCGCCTGAACCGCGATCCCCTCGCGGCGTCCGACAAAGCCCATGCCTTCCATCGTCGTCGCCTTGATGCTCACGCAATCTGCCGGAATACCCATCTTATGCGCCAACAAGTCTATCATGCGCTTCTTGTGAGGGGCAAGTTTCGGCTCCTCCGCGAGCACCATCGCATCCACGTTCACAACCCGGCAACCGCGTTCGCGGACAAGGCCCATGACCTGTTCCAGCAACGCCACGCTTGAAGCGCCGCGAAACCGGTCGTCCGCGTCAGGGAAGTGCTCGCCG
>JAJZZT010000018.1 GCA_021797415.1 Bacillota bacterium | reverse complement strand
CCTTCTTTGATATACTTGCGAATCTGCTCCTTGGATACAAGTTCCATCCGTGTTGTCCTCCCAACGTGAACTCCCTTTCGGGGTATCGGGAGTTTACACAAACTATTTTACACCCTCCCAGACGGATTCCCCCGAGGCACATGGAACGGTTGGCATCACATGCAAGTATCTCAACGGAGCCGCGGTTCCTGAATAAATCGCCCAGTGGTCGTTCTTCTCTCTCACACCGCGGGCGGTCCCGGAGCCATTCACCCGGAACCGCCCGTGCGCACAAAAAACGGGTGAACCCAGGCTTTCGGCCCGAATTCACCCCGCTTCACCCCGCGTTCACTCCACGGTGACGCTCTTCGCCAGGTTCCGCGGCTTGTCGACATCATTGCCGCGCGCGACCGACGCATAGTACGCCAGCAACTGCAGCGGCACCGTCAGCAGGACCGGAGCGAGAAACGGCATGGTGCGCGGCACATACAGCACGCGGTCGACCGACTTGCCGATCTCCTCATCGCCCTCCCAGGCGAGCGCCAGCACCTGTGCGTCGCGCGCCTTGACCTCCAGGATGTTGCTGACCGTCTTTTCATACAGGTCATCCTGCGTGACAAGCGCGATGACCGGCACGTCCTTCACGATCAGCGCGAGCGTGCCGTGCTTCAACTCGCCCGCCGGATACGCCTCGGCGTGGATGTAGGAGATTTCCTTGTATTTGAGCGCGCCTTCGAGCGCCACGGCGAAATCCAGGCCGCGCCCGAGAAAGAAGGCGTCATCCCACGCGGAGAAGGCGCGCGCGATCCGGTCGATCAGAGGAGCGGTTTCCAGCACCTCCGCCAATTTTGCCGGCAACTGCTGCAACGCGCCGACAAGCTCCGCGATCTCCGCCTGGCCTGCGGTGTTGCGGACCTGCGCGAGATACCCCGCCAAAAGGTACAGCGCGATCAACTGTGTGGTATACGCCTTGGTCGAACAGACGGATATCTCCGGTCCCGCCCAGGTCACAAGCACGTCGTCCGCCTCGCGCGCCAGGGAACTGCCGACGACATTCGTGACCGCGAGCACACGATTGCCGCGCCGCTGTGAATTGCGCACGGCGGCGAGCGTGTCGAGCGTCTCGCCCGACTGCGAGATTGCCACGACCAGCGTGCGGTCCGACACGATCGGGTCGCGGTACCTGTACTCCGAGGCAATTTCCACATCCACCGGAATCTTCGCCAGCCGCTCGATCGCCGCTTTGCCCACCAGTCCGGCATGGTACGATGTGCCGCAGGCCGCAATATGGATGCGGTCGATCGCTCGGATGTCGTCGTCCGTCCATTTGAACTCAGGCAGCACGATGCGGCGCGCGTCGGCCGACACCCTGCCGCTGATCGTGTCGCGGACCGCCTTGGGCTGCTCGTGGATCTCCTTGAGCATATAATGCTCGTACCCGTCCTTTTCGGCCGCCTGCGCATCCCACGTGACGCGCAGCGGCGTAAAGCCAACAGCCGTGCGGGCGAAATTGTAACAGTTCACCGCATTGCGGGTGACGACGGCCACCTCGCCTTCCTGCATCACGTACACGTCGCGCGTGTACTCCAACAGGGCGGGAATGTCCGACGCGACAAAATTCTCCCCCTCGCCCAGCCCGATCACCAGTGGCGAATGTTTGCGCACCGCGACGATGCGGTCCGGCTCGCGCTCCGTCATGATCGCAAGCGCGTACGCGCCTCGGATCCGGCCGACGATCGCAAACACCGCGTCAAGCAGATCGCCGCGATAGTGCTCCTCCAGCAGGTGCGCCACGACCTCCGTGTCCGTCTCGGAGGTGAAGTGGTGCCCGGACGCCTGCAATTCTTCCCGCAACTGCAGATAGTTTTCGATGATCCCGTTGTGCACGACCACAAACTCGCGCGCGCATCCCACATGCGGATGGGCGTTTTCCGCAGACGGTCGGCCGTGTGTCGCCCAGCGCGTGTGTCCGATGCCGAGCGTCCCCTCCATCGGCGCGCCCGCCAGGACATCGACCAGTTTCCCCAGCCGGCCGACCGACTTGGACACTTCAATCGCGCCGCCGCGAAAAATGGCGATCCCCGCCGAGTCGTAGCCGCGGTACTCCAGTTTCCCCAGACCGGCCAGCAGGACATCCTGCGCCCGGCGTTCCCCCACGTAACCCACAATTCCACACATGATCCGATACCCCTCCCAGTGGATGGCGCAGACAGCGTCAGAAAAACGGCTGATCACCCGGATCGCCGCGCGGGCGGTTTTTAGATGAGCGAAAAATCCACAGGGAAACAGGGTGTCTCACCATGACACCCGTTCTATGAAATTTGCGCGCACCTGACCCCCGCACGGCTTGCTGTTTTTTTCAAATCACATCCATTTCATGAACCGCCGAGCGCACGGCGACAGGCACGGCGTCCCGCCTTCGCACTGCGCGCGGTTTGTGACATATCCTCGACATCGCTTGTCGTGGCGGTTCCCCGCCAGTTTTCGCTCCGTCGTTGCGGCGCGGATCCGCGCCGGGAGGCACCCGCCGAATGGTTCGCTAACCTCCGCCGCGTCGACTGTCAGGCCAGCGTAGGCCGATCAGTCCTGGCGCTTTTATCCTGCACATACAGATTCGTCATTCTTCGTCACTGCCGCAATACGTTCGCAGCCTCACCTCCTCTCTCCCAGTTCCGCCCGCACAACCGCGGCGACCGCCTC
>JAJZZT010000219.1 GCA_021797415.1 Bacillota bacterium | reverse complement strand
AAAGATTCTTCGACAAGCAGGTCGCGCACTGCCGGACCGAGCGACGGATCGTCCTCGGCGAGCAGAATGCGGGGCATGACGGTCACCTCCCACGAGGCTGGCACAAACATTTTCAAGATAGACCCCCATGGCGCGACGGCTGGCAGATGATATTTTCAAGATAGCATACCACACCCGTGCGGACAGCCGGCGGCCGCTGTTTCGGAGGCGGCATCCGGAGCGCCGTTTTTGACCGCGATGACGGAGTTCCGTATAGTATAATGACGCGGATGAGATGCTGTGGAGCATTCGGGCAAAGCGAGGAGGCTGCGCATGGAACGGATTGACGCGGCGGGCGTGCAGTCGGCGCTGGACCGTCTGGTGAACCGCGATGTGTATCTGCATCTTGAGACGACGACCGGCGCTTACGCCGCGCACCGGGGGGAACAGTCGATGACCGTATGTGCCTACATACGCAACGGTCTTGTGCGTTTTGCACGCGGCGCGGTGAGTGGCGAAGGGCCGTATCGGGTCGGATTGAAGATGGAAAACGGCTGGATTTACGCGGAAGGTCTCACCGATTGGGAAGTGGACCGCGAGGGGCGTCTTTTACTCGCGGGGCATGATCCGGAAGGGCGACTGGCGATCGCGCTGCAACTGAGCGAAACGCCGTTTCCGCTGTAACCCCTTTTTGAAGAAACTCTGAAGATTTGCTGGATAACCGAAACGCGGGGCGGTGGATACTGATGAGACAGCACGTGCTGGCCGTTTTTCCCCATCCGGACGACGAGACGCTCGGCAAAGCAGGCACGGTCGCGCGCTATACGAAGACGGGGACGCCTGTGACATTGATCTGCGCGACACTCGGGCAAATGGGGCGCAACATGGGCAAACCGTTTTTTGCCAACCGCGAGACACTGCCCGGTATCAGGGAACGGGAACTGCGGGATGCCTGCGACATTCTCGGCATCCACGATCTGCGACTGCTCGGTCTGCGGGACAAGACGCTGGAATTTGAAGATCCGGAGTTGCTGGCCGACCGCGTGTGGCAGGTGATGCGTGAAATCGAGCCGTCCACCGTGCTCACGTACTACCCGGCGCACGGCGTCCATCCGGATCACGACGCCCTGTCGGCCGCCGCCGTGCGTGCGGTGCGGAGGCTGCCTTCTGCGGAGCGTCCGATCGTCTACGGTTCGGCCGTCACGCGCGATGCGGCGCAGGTACTCGGTCCGCCGGATGTCGTGAACGATGTGACGGATGTGCTCGACATCAAGCTGGCGGCCATGCGCGCCCACCGTTCGCAGACCGAGTCGATGATGGAGCAAATTGAGGAACAACGGCACGGCGACCGGGCGACGCGCGACCAGCTTGGCTCGCTTTTGCTGACGGAGAAGTTCTGGATCGTGCCGGTCTCCGGGTGAATCCGGTACGGCGGTCGACATGAACATCTTCAGGCCCGACGGCCGCGGCGATGCGCACATTCAGCGTCACATGCCGATGTACCGCGCGTACAGACTGCGCGCCTGCGCCGGGTCGTCCACGCCGTGGATGAGCGCGCGCCCGTCGGCAAAGACGCTGATTTGCGCATCGCCGAGATCGCAACGCAGCAGGTAGTCATTGGTGTGCACGCGTCCGACCGACGCAAGGCGGCGGCCAAGCGCAGCGAGGGGAAGCTGCAGCGGGGTTGCGGGCTTCACCTGAACCGTGCGGCGGCCGCACATCGACAAGGCCAGCGCGTCCGCCTGCGCTGCCAGGTGTGCAAATTGCCGTTTTGTGCAGCAGGGACAGGAGGAACTGCGCGCCGGGAAGCGGATGGTGCGCCACTCATTGTTCCAGACATCCACGGTCAACAGCCCCGGCGCCATGCGTTCGAGGCGGCCCGTGAGGTACTTGAGTGTCTCGGCCACCTGATACGAGGCGATCACCGACACGATCGGCGCGATCACGCCGACGGTGTCGCATGTATCGTGTCCGCCCCCCTGATCGGAGCCGAACAGGCAGACCAGGCAGGGCGTTTCGCCCGGGCGCAGGAACGCCGCGGTGCCGTAGGAACTGACGGCGCCGCCGTACGCCCAGGCGATGTTGCGCTTGACCGCCACGTCGTTGATCAGGTAGCGGATCTGGAAATTGTCCGTTCCGTCCAGGATGACGTCCACATCGCCGAGCAGATTTTCCGCATTGCGCCAGGTGACATCCGCGATCACCGCTTCGATCGTGATGGCGGAGTTCGCGCGCATCAGTTTGTCGCGCGCCGCCGCCGCCTTCGGCAGGGCGTCCCTGGCGTCGGTCTCGTCGTACAGTGTCTGGCGCTGCAGGTTGGAAGGCTCGATGATGTCGCGGTCGATCAGGCGCAGAAAACCGACTCCCGCGCGCGCGAGTTGAGTGGACAGCACGGTGCCGAGTGCGCCGAGTCCCACGACGGCGACGCGCGACCGGCCGAGCGCCTCCTGGCCGTCCGGGCCGATGGGCTGGAACAGGATCTGCCGCGAATACCGGGAATCCTCCGCACTCTCCATCTGCATCCCCCCATCTGTTTTGGCGGCGAACCGCGAAGCTCGCGAAAGTCCGTCAAGGTTCGCCCATGATTGCGAAGTTCATTGTACAATGATTGGAGCGACCGGCGCCAGAGCATGGCCGCCCATGTTGTCGCAACCCTCGACGGTCCTTGTCGTGATGAATGTGGCCGGCATTCAAACACGCGAACCACCCTTTCGATTGACTCTTGCGATGGCGTCCAGGGGTACCTTAGGCTTTCGGTCA
The DNA here is from genome assembly GCA_021797415.1 of Bacillota bacterium. Next base: position 15,857 of record JAJZZT010000219.1, on the reverse strand, counting down.
TAGGTGAGGAGTCCATTGATCTCCTGTTCGACATCCGTCAATTGCGTATAGCAAAACCCTTGAATTACGGGCGATTCCTGGATTGATTCCACGACAGCCGCATATCTTGCAATGAAGTCTTCTTCCGAAGTTGCACCGGAGTAACCCCATCCCTCCCAATCATTTTTTTTCAATGCAATACCTCCACACTCGGTAACCATCAGAGGCTGGTCGTCGTAGGGGAATCCTTCGCACAACAGGAGCTTGCCACCCGGCGTCGCCCGAAGTATCGTGGCCACATCCCGATAACGAGCCTTAATGCTTTCCTTGCGACTATCGTAGTCGTGAATCGTAATCAGATCCGATTTTGTGTGCTCCCAACCATCGTTCGAGACCACAAGGCGAGTGGAATCGATCGACTTAATGAGATAGTACAGGCTGAGCGTATGTGCGCGTTGACGTTCATCATTCAAAAGATCCGGTACGCCCCAACTTTCGTTGACAGGTACCCACGCGACAATACATGGATGGTTGAAGTCACGTTCGATGGCCTCTTGCCACTCTCGACCAATTCGCTGCACAGCCTGCTCGCTGTACAAGTAGCTGTTCGCCATCTCCCCCCAAACCAAGAGTCCCAGATGGTCACACCAGTATAGATAACGTGGATCCTCCACTTTTTGGTGCTTTCTTGCGCCGTTAAAGCCCATCTCCTTCGTCAATTCAATATCACGGCGAATCGCATCGTCAGTCGGCGGTGTCAGGATGCCTTCCGGAAAGTACCCCTGATCCAATACCATCTTCATATAATAGGGACGGTTATTCAACATCACGACACCGCCCTTAACGGCAATGGAACGCAGGCCGAAATAGCTGGTGACCATATCCTCCGTTGATCCGTCCTCAGTACGAACGGTCACGGTCAGATCGAACAAATTGGGATGCTCGGGGCTCCAATACACATCCCGCTCAGGATGCCCGTCTACGTTCAGAGTGACCCGCCGTTTGAATGGACTACTCTTAAGGGAACAGGAGTCTCTGGCTACAGGTTGGTCACGCAGCAAAACCGTCCACTCTATGGTCGCCGCTTTATCTAAGGTCATCCCCTCGACGTGACATTGTAAATCCACAGAATTAGACGAGATATCTGGTGTGATCTTCAGTCGAGAAATGTAGACGGGCGGAACGATTTCGATCCAAACCGATTGCCAAATACCCGTAGTGCGCGTATAGAAAATACCGGCAGATATCGGCTCCCAATACTGCTTGCCACGCGGTTGGTCCAAGCGAGCCGCTGGATCCTCGGCCCGCACGACTATGATATTATCATCAACAACCCAGTCTGTGATGTCCGCAGCAAACGGCACATGGCCGCCCTCATGAATGATCGCCAAGTCTCCGTTAACCCACACGTGTGCGAGATAATCGACCGCCCCGAAGTGTAGGATCACGCGATTCCCCGCCCGTACCTTGGCGATATCGATCTTGCGACGATACCACACCACATCGTGCATCTCGTTGACACCGTGTCCGCTCAATACACTCTGATATGCAAACGGCACCTGAATCATATGTTCAAACGGTCGATCGACGCGGAACCACTTTTCGCGCAGTCCACAATTCTGATCATCAAAGGCAAAGTCCCACTGCCCGTTAAGACATATCCAGTTGTCCCGTACCATTTGAGGTCTGGGATATTCCGGCCTTGGTACATTCATGTCGCAAATCTCCCCTTCTACAGATATTGGAACTCGATCCCCCGTTTTCTATCGTTCGCCTTTGAAATTACCCGAATCGACACTGCCCGGACCGACTACAACAAGGGGCTCCACTGGCACTCTGTCGATCAAGACGATCATCTTCCTTATCGCCAAGGATCACGTCGCTCAGCGCACCCGATCGAATTCATACGCACCGATCGAAAAGGGTCTGAGTGCAAAGGAGATCGTTCCGCCGTTCACTTGAATGTTAACCGCGCGGCTAGTAACCACCTCTGTCTCACAAATGGTATTACGAGCATCCAGGTCATCTCCGGAGATCTCATAACCGCGCGCCTCCGACGGGAAAAACCCCTGCAGATCAAGCTCGCATTCAATAGATTGCAGACTCCGGTTCACCGCAAAGACTGTCAGGCGGGAACCATCCTGATTGAGGCATGCAACCGCGTCAATCAGCGGCGCCTGGTTCGGTGGTTCATCGCCGGAATTCCTGCGGAAGAAGTCCTGATCAGGAAGTTTGAAAGAACCGCAGTCTGTTGTTGAGTGTACTGCGTGGTCGAGATCCCTGTTTGCATATAACTTTAACAAGTGGTATGTCGGAGTCCCATAGACGATATTGCCGGCGCTAAAGGTGGGCAGTTTTCCATGGAATTGATCCGCAAGCCCGTCTCCGACGCGGATACACCCCCCTTGCCAGCCGTTGACGAGGTCGGAGAAGGAGCCTATCTCGATCAAGTCGCTATTTCTAATGAATTCGTTCAGATTGGCAGCGTTTGCGACGGCCGCTTGCAGGGTGTGCTCATCCGGCATGCATCTACGCTCGTTGGCCGGATAGTACATCGTGTTGTATTCCGTGATCGCTAGCTTGATGTGGCTAAGACGGTCCGACGCGCGGATGAGACGTAAGACGCCATGCACAACATTTCGCGTATATTCTGGAAAACAGCGCATGGTTTCAAATATCTTGACGCGGTCGTCGTCGTGACTAAAGCCAAGACTTGTGGAACCGGGATAGAGGTGCACCGTAAGCATGTCTATAGACTCGCCCGCGATGTCAAGCAGCGTCTGATTCCAGTCCATGTCCCAGTGTCCGCAACCAAGCAATGTGATGGTGGCATCTACGGCGCGCATTTTGGACTGGAACTCAACGTAGCGAGTGGCATAGGTTTCGGCGTCGCAATGCCCGATCTGCCATTTTCCGTAGATCTCGTTCCCCACTTCCCAGTACTTGACGCCGTAAGGCTCGGGATGACCGTGGGCGGCGCGCAGTGCACCCATCGGAGTGGTGTGATCGCCGTTGCAGTATTCTACCCATTCAGCCGCTTCCTGAGGACTGCCGGAGCCGAAATTGATGCAGATGAGAGGCTCCACGCCAAGGTGCCTGCAGAACGCAATGAGTTCGTCCGTGCCAAAGTATTTGGTGGCCCATCCGCCCCAAACCTCGTTCATCATGGATGGGCGACCGTACAGAGGACCCACGAAAGCCTTCCAGTGGTAGGAACTGATATGATTGCCGCCAAACCGCATCATGCCGCACTTCAAATCATGGGCCATATCCGCCACGGCGCGTTTGACTCCCGCGACATGGTCGGTGGGCAAAAGTGAGATGTGATCAAACCAGATCATGCCGGAAACCGGAGAGTCGTCCCATACCCCGCAGTGAACCCGAACCGTCAACATAGCTTCTGAACAACCCCGGGGCACGGACAGGAGGGCCGTATATTCGCGCCAATCATGTCCGGCCAGATCGACGATCGCCTGATCGTATTCAGCAAGCGTATAAGGGTCGCTGAGATCCAAAAATACCCGGCCGATTTCCTTGGAAGCCCGCATATACAGGTTGACAGTAAATGTGCAGCCTCCTCGTACAGGGATCCGTTGCGTGAGACCCGCCCACCCGCCGTCCGCACTGTAGAGCTTGATGCACTGTGAGTGGCCGGAATGCATGGGGGCGGCGGGTTCCAAGCGAAACACCGTCCTCTTGGCATTGGTCACAGGGGTCCAAGCCGCGGATACGCCCGGAAACGCTTCCCCTTGTTCGAAGTCCATGCCCTTGAGCGGATAGGCAAGCATTGCATCCATATGGTCGCGGATGTCCTCGATGAAGTTGCCCCAGATATAGGGGCTGATACGGCTAGTCAGCTTTCTTGTGCAATCTACAGAGATCTTCGCAGTGGTCATCGGTGTGTCACCTCGGCAATTTATACTGGTACTTTCCTGTCTAGGAAAAGCTGCGTCGCGGAGCGTAGTGGTTTTCGAGACTGCCCAATGCATCAAGCATCAAGCTCATTAATTCGGCCTTGACCTCGGCATATTCGGGCAAGTGATACAGGTTTATAAATTCGTGTGGGTCTGTCAGAAGATCGTAAAGTTCGCCTTCTCCCCGTTCTAAGTAATAACTTATTTTGTGTCGCGATGTGACCAAAGTCTTTACGTAAAACCCAGACTCCGCCCTGTTCTCTATCAGACACCATCGTCTCACTTGCTTTGCCGGATCCATCAAGACGGAAAATTGGCTAACGCCCTGCATCGCCTGCGGAGGTGTGGCGCCGCAAACATCCAATATGGTCGGTGCCAGATCAACCAAACTGAACAGACTGTCGCTCATCTGACCTCGGGCAAACCGATCAGGACCACGCACGATCAGCGGAACACGAATGACATCCTCATAATGAATGGGTCCCTTCAGCCACAGACCGTGGTTACCAAGATAGTCTCCGTGATCTGAGGTAAAGATAATCACGGTGTTCTCGAGAAGTTTCATATCTTCAAGTCTGGCAAGAATACGTCCGATATGATGATCGATAAGGCTGATCATCGAGTAGTAGGCGGATAGCCATTTTTTGGCACGTTCTCTGCCGATCCTGGCTGTGGTCTGTCCGAGGCACTGAATCCCTTCAGTCGGATGGTTGGGGTCCGTCGTAATTTGGACTCCCAATTCAGACATGCGTCCTTCCAGGACGAGACGATGGAGAAGCGGTTTGTCCTCCATCTCTCCTGCGCGTTCGATGAAAGAAGGCAGATCATCTGAATTGTATTTGATATCCCAGTCGCCCGGGAAGAGGTAGGCGTTGTGCGGATCCTGGAAGCTACACCAAGCAAAGAAGGGCTTCTGCGGTGCGCCGGACTCGCGGCCGTGGTCAGTCACATCTTCAATAAAATCGATCGTACGATCGGCGGTCCATCGGGTGTAGTGGTACGCCTCCGGGAGATCCCATTCTCCTTGTCTAAAACCGCCGCCTGGTCCGAAATAGCGACTCGTGTCAATCCCCTGATCTTCGAGCCAAACGCCATAGTGCATACCGTGAGATGATTCTTCGTCGGCGTGGCCATGAACAAGGTCCACTCTCTCAAAGCCATAGTAGGGTCCGTGCCAATATCTCCAAAACGAACGATTGTGAATGTGCGGGCGTCCCTCAAAGCTGTCTGACGCCAGCACAGGTTGAAAGTGCGCTTTGCCAAACAGGCCGGTTGTGTATCCGTGGTCTCGCAGTAGCGTGCCAAGTGATTCTCGTTGTTCCTCAAGGCGCACTCCGATATTCCAACATCCATGCCGCGATGGGTATTCGCCAGTGATGATGCTCGAGCGGCTGGGAGAACACACGGGATTTGTAACGTATGCTCGGGAGAATGTAGTCCCCTCGAAGACCAGCCGATTCAAGTTAGGCGTTTTGATGGCGTCATTGCCGAGGGCATGAATCGTATTCCAGTGCTGCTGATCCGTTGTGATGAGCAAAACGTTCGGTTTTTTCTGATGTGTCAAGTCATGGTCGCCTCCAAATTCGATCACTGCATGGTCGTTTTGTTACATCGCAGTTGTAACCATGCTCTGTTATTCGTATTATAGGCTTTGTAATGATAGATCTTGGATGTCATTCTGTTGCAGACGTGATAGTCAATTTGTGAGGTGTACACTTCGATGCGCGAATACTCGCACGAATATGCAGATCACTGGTTTCACACACCGAACTACATCGAACGGACAAGTGGACTCTATTTGATCCGGTCAGGACGTAATGTGGCGAAGTCCAATTATTCGATCGGCCCAAGATTTATTGCCTATCACAGTTTCCATTTCATAAGGCGAGGGTCCCTGACTCTGAACAACCGCTACGGACTTTCGCGCGGCGATATCTTTGCGCTTTTTCCGAGCGTCACGCATCAGTACAGGTGGGCGTCCGCTATGGAAGCCGGAGAAGAGGCGGAGTCCGGCCCGGTGAAATCCACGGAGACGCTTGAAATGTTCTGGATCGCCCTCGATGGCAGGCAAGTACCCTCCCTGGCTGAAATGATCGGCGTCTCGCAAAGTCAACCTTTCATTCGAAAGGCCATCACTCCGAGTGTGGACCAAGTGATAGAAGAGATTTGCGCTGTCTTGAAGGATATGGAAACTTCTCCGTCCCGACCGGATCTGAAGATGTTATCTCTTATCTACCTGCTTTTCCACGAAGTCTCGCTGCAGTGCAGCAAACGTGATACCAACTGGGAGCCCGACTGGATCAACAGAGTTGTTGAGTACATCCGCCTTCATTACATGGACGGCATTACCATCCGGGACCTTGTCAAGCAAACGGGTTTGAACAGATCCCATTTCTCTCGCGCTTTCACCGCGCGATTGGGTGTAAGTCCACACCAGTATCTGACGAACATCCGCATGGAAAAAGCATTGGACATGCTTAAGACGGATGGTTACAGCATTACGGAAATCGGTCTGTCTCTGGGATTTCCCGACCTATACTCTTTTACTCGCTCCTTTCGCAACCATTTTGGAGTGCCGCCGTCGCATTACAGGAGAGTCAAAAGTTGATCCCTGTCATTGCGACGCCCTGTGTGAGTTGCTTCTGTGCTATTAGGAACGCGATGACCATGGGTATTACTGAAATGAATGTGAGCGCCATTAGGAGAGGGGCGTTACTCGTATATTGTCCGATCGCCATGATCTGGATCCCGACCGTCATGGTTCGCATGTTGTTTGATGACGTAGACACCAGGGGCCAAAAGAAGTCATTGTACACATTCATAAACGTTAACAAACCCAGCGTCGCACTGGCCGGAAGACTGAGCGGCACGAAAATTCTTAGCCACATTTGAAATTTATTGGCCCCGTCGATGATGGCCGCTTCTTCAAATTCCTTTGGAATTTGCGAGAAAAACTGGTACAACAAAAATACGCCGAAAGCGTGGGCTGTATATGGCAGAATCAGTACCCAATACGTGTTGAGCATGTTCATGGATTCAAATTCCAGATAGAGCGGAATCAGCACCGCTATAAATGGGATGACCAACGATGCAATGGCCATATTCAAAATAATCCTTCTGCAGGCGAACCGGAGACGGGCTAACGCGAACGCCGCCATGGAATCGATGATCATGACAAGTACGGATGCGCTGATGGATACTCCCAGTGAGTTGCTCAGCCACCGCAAAACGGGCGCTCCTGAACTCGCAGAGAAAATCGATTCATAATTGGAAAGCGTAGGATGGGACGGTATCAACCCACCACTAAACGCATCCGATAAAGGTTTGAGCGAAGTGGAGATCATCCACACAAGTGGGAACAGCACGATGATAACACCCAAGAAAAGCACAACAACAGCGGCAACAGTTTTTGGCTTCCTGGACACGATGATCACGCTCTTTCTCTGGACAGACGATATTGGACAAAGGAAACAGCACCGAGGATCAACGCCATCAGAAAGGCCATGCTCGTGGCGGATCCCATACGCAAAGCGTTAAAACCCTGGTTGTAGATCACCATCGAGAGTGACTGTGTGGAGGAACCGGGCCCCCCATTGGTCATCAAAAGCGGTTGGGCAAACAGATTGAAGGACGCGATTGTACTGATGACGACAACGAATGCCATGACATAACGAAGTTGCGGCAGGGCGATTGAGAGGAAGGTCCGCAGTGATCCGGCTCCATCGATGGCCGCTGCGTCGAAGGTCGTTGTGGGCAATTGCGTTAGACCGGCATAGATGATCACCAGATTAAAGCCGCTGCTCCACCAAACTGTGGCGAGGTCGATGGAAATCCACGCTAGCGGCTGTTCGACGAGCCACGGAATCTGTGCACCCAGAATGTTGTTGACGGCGCCGCCTTGCGTTTGCAGCATCCATGTCCATACCGAGGTCAAGGCTGTGGCCGACAGCACCGTCGGAAAAAAGAAGATCGGACGAAACAGGTTTTTCAGCGGAGACCGGTAGATGATATAGGCAATCACCGTCGGTATGCCAAGAAGGAAGGGGACGCTGATTAATACAAACAAGCATGTGTTGCCCATTCCCTCCCAGAATTGCTGGGTCGAGATCAGCTGAAAACGGAAGAGATCCTTAAAATGCTGCAGTCCGACAAAGCCTGAGTTGCCGATGAATGGGTTCCAATGATGTAGGCTTATATAGATGCCGAACAAGACAGGGAATCCCGAGAACAGAATGAATGAGATCATGAAAGGAGCCACGAAGGCATATGAGGTCAACTGATCGATAATCCCGCCAGACTTGTTCCATGTGAGTGGCTGGCGTCGGATGTGACCGAGTTCGGAGTTTCGCAGGCTGCTCATTGCAGGTCTTGACCTCCCAACGGATGTTTCCACCAGATGAGCGCCGGTTTTCTGTACGCCCATCTGACGGTATTTGATTGCAACATTTTATTGGTTTGACTGAGCCAAGGTTTGATCGATCTCCTGGGTTGCCTGACTCAACGCCTGTTGGACAGGCATTTTGTTCAGCAGCACTTCGTTCATGTTGTTGAACAGGAAATTCTTTACTGCCCCCCAGGGAATGAGAGGATGGAGGATACCTGTGTTGAGCGCCGCCACCTGAACCTTAAGGTTTGCCGACTTTTGAAACATGGGTGTCTTCAGGATGGGCCGCCAGACTGGCAGGATCCCTTGATCAGCGACTCCGAGGCTGTGAGTATAGAAGTACTTCATGAATAGACCAATACCCTTTTCCTTCTGTGTGGTCATGTTTGGATTACGAAAGACCCACCAGTAGTTATTCCCGAGAAAATCAGCCTCATGCTTTCCCACGATAGGCAGTTGCGCGACGCCCAAATTGGCATGGTACTTCTGATAGAAGGACGGGTAGTTGGGAGAGCCCGCGAAAATGATAGCATCTTTGCCATCCAGGAACAGATTTACATCCTCGTTGTTCGAAGCGTCCGTCGGCGAGACGTGGTATTTGTAAATCAAATCCTTCATGAACATAAGGGCCTTTATGCCCGGGGTACTGTTGAAGGTCGCCTTGTCAACCGCTGGATTGGCAAGCCTTCCACCGAACTGTGAAACGAAGGATGCATATTGCCATCCGATATCCGGAAGCGATGTGGCTTGCACGAATCCCCATTGCTTCTTCTTTGGATTCGTCAACTTCCGGGCGTCTGCGATAAACTGCTGCATCGTTTTCGGCGCCGTGTTCGGGTTAAGTCCTGCTGCACGGAATAAGGACTTGTTCCAGAACATTAATGTGGGCAGCGCGTCTGTCGGAGCAACATAGTGCACGCCGTGCACCGTCATGCCCTTCCAAAGTGAAGCCGGGAAATTTCCCGGGTTTACGCCCCCCATCTTTAGAATCGGTCCAATCGGCATTTCGAGCCCCTGTAACGCATATGGGAGAGAATATGTCAACGACTCTTCCATGATATCCGGCGCCCGATGGGATGTAAGCGCGGAATTCACCATTTCTGTCTCATTGGTATACGGAATTACCTTTAGAGACACTGCATATCGGCCGGCATACTGCCGATTGAAATGGGCCACAATCCCTGCCAAGCCTTGAGTTGGGCCCGATGTCCAAAACGAAATATCAACTGCTGGCGACGTCGAACTTCTGCGTGGTCTTGCGAAGTTCACTGAATTTGTGAAAAACATCATGCTCGCTACCAAGGCGGAAGTCGATAGCACTGCCAACGCCATCACTGAAATCCCTTTCATCTGTCGCACCTCCGATCTATTTTCTCGCGTCTCTACTCCCTGCCCTTTCCCGGGTTACATCCTCCTCTCCAACGGGCAAAGTTATGCAATCTGTGGGCATTGGACTCAGGTCGCCATTCTTGTAAATGTACGAAAACCCGAATGACTAACCCGAGTGTATAGGCAAAATGAGAATGGCGGAAATGTCGATCTGTTGCATCTTGCTTGTCATTTTTTGATGTTACGTGTTCCCCCTCAACTGATGTGCTGACCTATACGCGCACTAATCCTACACGCACTTGGAAGGGCACAATCTGCGATGAAAATCACCAGTCTGCTATTTTTTCATCCGGAATCAGATCGCCTGCAAAGCGGACTTTATCCCATGGCCCCTGGGTCCGCATTTTTGGCTGCTTCCTTAGTACTGCGTGGGGGAACGGCAGCGCACGCGGATATGCTGATGTGGCACGGCGAAGAGGGGGCGGAGACTGCCACTTTGCAAATCATCAACGTGCTCTTTGCTGTTCCACAAATTTCCGTACGATTAGATGAACTTTCGCCTGATCATGCCGCAATGTTGAAATTTTGGCTTCGTTTTTGGCGGCAGAATTGGGACGTATTGTTGGACGACCATCTGCGACCTGCTCGCCCGGAGTTGTTTTATCCAATTGTGACGGCTTCTACCCCTGAAAAGCTATTGACCATGGCATATGCGGAAGTGGTCCTGGCATTGGAGGGAGCATCGCAAGAAAGGAGCGTGATTATCGTGAATGGTACGCAAAAGGGCCACCTGGTGGTTGATGTTCGAGAAGACATCCAGGACCAGTGAAGTGGTGATCAGAGATTGCCGCGGCGTGATTGTGGATCAGTTTAGGCAAGAATTCGCAAAAGGACTCCATCGGTTATGGGCGCCGGAGTCCGGGTTGATTATTCTCAACGGACAGGAAGGGGTCAACGAATAACGATAGCACGATTCAGCTCGAATTGTCGGATCGATTGACTCACCTCGCCCATGGACACAAATGGACGGCAGACGGATACGGATGGTTATTCGTCGCTCTGAATGGTGCTGCCGCATGATTTTCGCACAACCAAATTCGATGGGAGAATGACATTTTGCGGGGCGCCAATTCGTTTCCGGTTCATGATCTTGAAGAGTAAGCGCGCACTCTCACGTCCGATCTCATACAGGTTGGTCGTGATCGACGTAATGTCGTTGTCTTTCGCAAGCGCAGTATTTTCAAAGCTGACCAACGCGATATCGTGTGGAACAGACAAGCCGTTATCACGAATGAACTGTAATACGCCTACGGCCTGCACGTCTCTGCCGGCAACAATTGCCGTAGGGCGCTCTTTGAGTCCCCAGAAGTGCCGCAGGGCTTCATAACCGCTAGACTGACGATCGTCGCCGATGTATACATATTTGTCGTTATATCGAAGGTTCTCGTCTTTGAGGGCTTCCCTGTATCCTTCCAGACGATCGGAACAAACCAAGAATTCCAAGGGTCCTGGACTGATAAAGGCGATGGATTCGTGTCCCAGTTCGATCAGATGACGCGTATTGCGGTAGGAGGCGTCAAAGTTGTCGATGTCCACAGTATTGATCGCCTGTTCTCCGTCGTGCCGCCCCATCAGCACGAACGGAGTCCTCATGTCCGTTAGTTCGCGAATGGTATTCGGATCATGAGCAGGCAAGACGAACAGAAAACCATCGACCGCCCTTTGCCGGGCCAGATTCAGGGCGCGGGGAGTTTTGTCCTTTTCACCGTCCCAGGCAATGAGCAGGTTATATCCTTTTTGATCAACCAGTTCGCCAACACCCTGGAGCAGATCCCCGAAAATACTGTTTCCGGAGAAATTGAAAAAGTTAGATCCGGGATGGGGCGTGAGCAAGCAAATGGTATTGGTCCTCTGGGTTACCAGCCCTTTGGCGGTTGAGTTGGGCTGATAATTTAGCCGCCGGATGACTTCGAGAATTCGCTCCTTGGTTTCTGCAGCAACGGGCGCTGTTCCATTATAGGCAAACGAAACCGTTGAAACAGAAACACCTGCTTCTCGAGCAACGTCTTTAATGGTTACCATAGCAAACCTTCTGACCTAAAACGTTTTACATCCCTGGATACCAAATATCTATCATAAACCGGGGACAAGGTCAATAGTGGACCTAGTGGTTTATCGCATGTCCCCTTAATCCGCGCCGGGGTTGCGGTAGGCGTACGGCGCCGGACGAACAAGGACGAGCCGTCCAAAGCAGCGCAACAAAGGGAGAGCCAGGTCCCCGCGCTGCCCAGAACAAGCTCCAGAGTGCTGCGGATCCGGGGCGATCCAGTGAGCATCCCGTGCCAAAAACCACTCTCTGACGGCGCTATCCGCTATCGGTTGACACCCGTCAGTTGAATGCCCTCGATTAACCACTTCTGCATGAAGAAAAATCCGATGATGACGGGGACCATGAATACCAGCGCAATCGCCATCTCCAGTTGACTGCCCCAGCCCGTGGGCATGCTGCCGGGAAACTCCTGAAGCGCCTGGGCAAATGTCCATCTGGATGAACTGGAGATATACACGAGTGGACCGAGGACATCTCCCCAGGTGCCGAGGGCGGTCATCCAAGTGACCACCGCCAGTGCCGGCTTGATATTGGGCACCACAATCTGAGTGAAGATGCGGGCGGTCGATGCACCGTCTATGCGGGCCGCTTCTTCCAGTTCAACCGGAATACTTTTCATAAATTGATGCAGCAGGAAGATGTTGAATGCGCCGCCGCCGAACCACGCAGGGATGATCAGCGGATAGTACGTATTCAGCCATCCGATGTCCTTCATGATCAGATACACCGGGATCATCGTGAGCGTTCCCGGAAGCATCATCGTCGACAGGGTCAGGTAAAACCACACCCTGCGCCCCGCGAATTTCAGGCGGGCGAACCCGTACGCGCACCAGGCAGCCGAACTCACGGCGCCCAAGGTCGCGAACACCACGATGATCATGCTGTTCAACAAGTAGCCGGTGAACGGCAGGGTGTTCCACGCCACGGCGAAATTGTGCCACTGCGGCGTCGTGGGCACCCAGGTCAAAGGGAGAGACTGTTGCTGTTGGGTGGTCTGCAACGCCGACGATAGAATCCAGAAAAAAGGGAAGAGAAACAAGATCGCCAAAACGCAGAGTATGGCAAAAATGACGCCCGTCCGCATCGACCAAGTCCCCGAGCGATGGTCCCGTCCGAACAACAACGCCGCTTTTCTGTCTTCCGTGGAAAAAAAACTCATCAGCGCTGCGCCTCGCCTTCGTAATAGACCCATTTCCCGCTCGTCAGAAAAATGATCATGGTCAGAATCAGGATGAAAACAAACAAGACCCAACCGGCCGCCGCCGCGAATCCCATCTGGAAGTACGAAAATGCATGGCGGTAGATGAAAAGCGCGATGAAGTCCAGCGATCCCAGCGGATTGCCGTCGATGCCGCCGAGCACCAGACTCTGGACAAAGACCTGCAGGGTTCCGATCATGCCGACAATCATATTGAAAAAGATGGTCGGCGTGATCATGGGAAGGGTGATGCGAAAGAATCGGCTAATCACGCCGGCCCCGTCCACTTTGGCGGCCTCGTACAATTCCTGCGGCACTCCCTGCAGTCCGGCCAGCCAGATCAGCATCCCTCCCCCCATTCCCCACAGACTCATGTAGATCAGGGAGAGCATGGCTGTCGACGGATTCGTGAAGAAGGGATAGGGCTGCTTGATGAGGTGAATGTTCATCAGAACGGTATTCACGATCCCATACTGATTGGGCGAAAAGATGTCGCCCCACAGTTCGGAACTCACAATGGCCGGGACGACGACGGGGAGATAAAAAATCGTCCTGAAGATCCGCATGCCCGGCACTCTTTGATTCAGGAGCAGCGCCAATCCCAGGCCGAGAATCAAGCCCAACGGCACCGAGATTACAGTGAAGGTGACCGTGACCAGCACTGAACCCATGAAGGACGGGTCCTGGAACAGATTGACGTAATTGCCGACACCGACATACTGCGGCGGGCTCAATATGTCATACTTGGTGAATGAATAGTACAGGGACAGCAGCATGGGCCCGAAGGTCCAGATCAGTAGCCCGAAAACCACAGGTGCAATGAACAGGTACCCTTCGATGGTGCGCCTCGCCTTTCTCGCCGTCGCGGTTGACATGCAGAGACCACCTCTCCTTCCTGACCGATCCATGCCGTTTCACTGCAAACGTGTCCCGGAAGACGGATACGCCCAACCGCCCGTCGAGGAGGGGAAGGAAGCGCGGCGCGATCCTTTTTCCCTCCCCAAACGCAGTCGAGACTTTGCCTACTGACCGTTGTTGGCGAGGGCGGAATCGATTTGGGCGGACAGTTGCTTCATCGCCGCCGCGATACTCATTCGCTTCAGTTGGATCTCCGAGAACGCGTTGCCGATATCCGTTTGAATCGGACCCACCGCACCGACGGGTTCGTTCGGCGGGAAGCTGTCGTACTTTGCGTAGTCGACGAACGCGTTGTTGTTCAGCGGGTATCCGACGTGAATCGCCGAGCGCCACACCTGGCTGCTTTTCAGGTCGAGACGGATCGGGACGGACCCCGCCACGCGCGAACGGATCAGCTCGCCCTGCTTGCTCAGCAGGAACATCATGAACGCCGCCGCCGCGTTCGGATACTTGCAGTCCGTGGTCACCGCGTAGCCGCTCATGCCGGCACCGATCTGCGGGTGCGGGAACAATGGAAAGTTGACGACATTGATTTTGAAGTTTTCTTCCCATTTGTTGCGCTGCGGATTGAGTTGCCCCATGAGCATAGGACGCACCGTAAAATCCATGGCGGCAAGTCCGCTCAAAAATGGATCTCTCGGCAGGTTGTCGAACCAGGATGTGTAGTTGCGGCCAAAATCCATCATGGTTGTGACGCCTTTGATCACGATCGGTGAGTCCATGGTGGAGGACTTGCCGTTCTTCGACAGAAAATGACCACCGTACATCCGCACAAATGGTTCATAGATGGGATAAGCCGTGTTGGTCCACTCACTACCCACAGCATAGTACTGCGTTTTGCCGACCTTCTTGGTCAACTGTTTGCTGGCCGCCAAAAACTGCGTCCATGTCCACCCCTCTTTGGGGAGAGGCACATGAAACTTGTGGAACAGGTTCGGGTTGTACTGCACCACAACCTGGTCGAACCCGCGCGGGATCACGTACTGTTTGCCGCCCCACCGGCCCAGTTTCATCATGCCCTGCTGGAACTGCGACTCCTTATACCCATATGCCTGCATGTAGGGGGACAGGTTCAGCAGGATGCCGTGAGTCGCCTCCTCTTGTGTAAAGACGTCCGCCGTCCAGATTATGTCCGGCAGGGTGTGCGCGACGGCCTGCGCTATCTGATCCTGCGTGTTGCCCGCATTGCTGGAGCCCTGCACTTTGATGTGGATGTTCGGATGCAGCTTTTCGAAGGCCAAGACCTGCGCCGTCGCGGAACTGATCTCGTTCGGTGCGTTGATCACCTGCATTGTCAGGGTGATGGACCCCCTTGGCAGCGCTTTCAGGGAGGCCGCCGAGGATCGGCGGGCATGCACCGCCGCGAAGGCGGAGATGGGCTGGAACGCGCAGAAACTCGCGAACCCGCAGCCAATCGTAAGTGATATACCCGCGGCGACAGTCTTGTGTATTGTCTTATTCAAACCGAACGCCCCTTTTCTCTTGTTTTTTTATGATCACCCGCCGGTTGTGCGGCGAACCTTAGTCCATCTTGCAAAAGCTTTGAGGGAGGCCTCTAATAAAAACGTTTTATTCTATGGACAGACCTCCCTCCAGAATGCCAAAATCAAAGCAACCCATCGCACAGACAGTGAGTCGGCGCCGCTTTGCGGTTTTGCATGCCAATTCTCCATGCAATCTCGGATGCGTTGATTATAATACAGCGCTTTCATCGATTACAACCATAAACCCAATTTTTTTGCGGATAATGTCTTTGCTCTTTTTTGAATCGAAACGGATGTGAATCGTTTTTCTTTGAGGGAGCGCAGGAAGTTGTCCATCGGCACCAACAATCCAAAACGCCCAGTTTCCTTAATGTTATATATTTCACTAGTTTGTGATCGTCCATAACGGTAGATGAGTCTTGCCGATGATTTTTCCTAATGAACTTCCCTCCGCCTGGCGCTTCGCGCCTAGGCGGGGGTTTCCAACGTCGCCATCGGAGTTTCCTGGCTCATCGACTTGTGCGCAACACAGAGATCATCT
>JAJZZT010000234.1 GCA_021797415.1 Bacillota bacterium | reverse complement strand
CGCACAACGAGGAACGCGTGATTGAACCGCTGTTGGAGAACCTGAAACAACTCGATTATCCGGATGAACTGTACGACATCTACGTGATTGCAGACAACTGCTCCGACCAGACCGCCGAAATCTCCCGCGGCCGGGGTGTGCAGGTGGCCGAACGGATTACCGACGCGGACCATGGCAAGGGATATGCCATTCGCTGGATGCTGGAACGGCTGTACCGCTCATCGCAACAGTACGACGCGGTGGTCATGTTTGATGCGGACAACCTTGTCAGTCCAAATTTTCTGCAGGTGATGAACGACCGCCTTGTCGAAGGAAAGCGCGTCATCCAGGGATATCTCGACAGCAAAAACCCGTTTGATTCCTGGGTCAGCGTTTCCATGGCCATCTCCTACTGGTATACCAATCGCATGTGGCAACTTGCTCGCCGTGCGCTCGGCCTGTCGTGCGCACTGGGCGGAACGGGTCTGTGCATCGACATGCCGTTGTTGCGCAAACTCGGATGGGACGCCACCGGACTGGCGGAGGATACGGAGTTCGGGGCCAAATGCGTGGCGCGCGGCATCTATCCCTACTGGGCGCATGAAGCGCGGGTTTACGACGAAAAGCCGATCACGCTGCGCGCTTCCCTGCGGCAGCGTCTGCGCTGGATGCAGGGCCACTTCTCGTGCGCGGAGCACTACATGCTGCCCTTGGTCAAGAGCAGCCTGCGCGAACGGAATCTGGCCAAGTTTGACGCGGCCGTCTATCTGTTTCAGCCGGCCAGCTTCCTGATCATCTTCCTCACCGGGCTCATGTTGTACCTGCAGGTGTCCGCTCCGCCTTCTCTGTCCCTCATCGCCGGAGCGTTGAAGCTCATGCCAACGTGGTTCTGGGTCGTCGTGAACCTGTTCATCATCGTGCAGATGCCCTTGGCGCTCTGGCTTGAAAGGGCCAACTGGAGAGCGTATCTCGGCCTACCGCTGTTCCCCTTTTTCATGATGACCTGGTTCCCCGTCACACTGCTGGCGCTTTTCACCCGGCACAACAAAGTGTGGTCGCACACCAAGCACACGCGGTCCATTTCCCTTGACGACCTGGGCACGCACTGATTATTTCGCCTCCCGCCGCGTTTGGGCTCATTTTGCGCACAGGACCGGGCGAATGCCAAGACGGTTGTGCGATCGCCGGCATAGAGTGCTCTATGCCGTGTTTCGGGAGGTGAAGGAGGCATGGGAGTGTTCGGTAGCTACACGCGTTGGGCCGTGGTGTTCCTGATCATCTTCGTGCTGTTCTTCTTGCTCGTGCCCAGCTATGGTGCCGTGGCCAACTGATTCTGATTCATCGCTGAAAAGGACACGACAAAATCCTCCGCGCAGGCGGCATTCGGAGGATCATGGCTTTCTGGAGAAGCGTCGGCGGGCGCCAAAAGGCATGGGAACGATTCCATACAATGGGATCGTTCCCATGCCTCGGTCCCTGTCCAGGCTCGCTGTCACCAATTGCCCGCTTTTTATGCCGTCCAGGAAGACAGGCCGCCTTCCAGCGACTGTATCCGAGCGAAACCCCGCTCGCGCAACAATTCGCACGCCTGCGAGCTGCGATTGCCCGAGCGGCATACCAGCACGACATCGCTGTCACGGTCAATCGAGTCCACGCGGTACGGCAGCTCATCGAGCGGGATCAGCATGGAACCTTCAATATGCCCCGAGCGGTACTCGTCGATGTTGCGCACGTCGATCACCACCATGGGATCCGGCGCAAAGAGCCTGCTTTTCAATTCAGGCCAACTGATCTTGTTGCAATCTGCCGCCATTTTATCCACCCCATCGAGAAAAGTACGATATTCTTTATTTCTTTGTGCGACGCCGTCTCAGCAGCCTCCGGCAAACGCCGAGCTGATCAGCAACCGCTCGCCGAACCACGATTTTACGAAATCAATCTTCACGCCCTGCATCAGGTGGGCGATGCGCTTGGCAAAAACAAACGAAAGGCCCTCGACCTCCTCCACGACATCATCTCCCGCCAATGACTCATCCAGAGCCATGTGATACTGTGGACCGCCTCAACCTGCGGACAGATAGAGGCGCAAGCGTTTGTCACGCTCTTCTTGCATCACGTCCCGCAGGTAATCCTGCGCCGCACGGCTTACTTCGATCATGGGTTTCACCGCCTCATATACCCCATATGGTATATGAAATAATGTACGCACATGTCCTCACCTTGTCAAGTCTCTGGACTCACCGAATCATCTATCGTTTTATCCCATGTCCCCCGAGGCTGTCCGCCATACTCATATCGCATCATGTACTTTACTATATACCCCATTGGGTATATAGTAGGCGTATCTGTTCCCTTTGTCCCCCAATTCACGTCCTTCAGGAGGTATGGCCCTGTGAAACTCATCGTATCAGCGCAGGAACTGAAATCGCAGATGATGTCGCCAGAGGGCGTCTTCATCCTGGACGTGCGCTCGGTCAGCGCGTATGAGGAATGGCGTATTTTGGGTCACGGTGTCAAATCCGTCAATATTCAAACTTCCAAATTGCGCGCCAATGGCCCCGCAGCCTATCCGGAATTGCCGAAGGACCGCGCGATGGTCGTGGTGTGCGCCAAAGGAGTCGCGGCTCGCGAAGCGGCGGAAATCCTGCGGGACCACGGCTATCAGGCGAGTGTGCTGGACGGCGGCATGCAGGAGTGGAGCGCGTTTCTTCACC
>JAJZZT010000252.1 GCA_021797415.1 Bacillota bacterium | reverse complement strand
GTATCGTTCACAATATGTCGTTTTCATCCTACCCGGCCGGGACGTTCTACAACACGGTCATGAATGACGGCGGCAAATACATGGCCGCCACCATGCAGACGATGCAGTCGCTGCACGGGGGAGGCGCCATGAGCGGGGGAACTGCAAATTCGTCCGCAAAGACCCACTGAACAAGCGAAGGAGGGAGACACATGCTTCAAGCACTGGCCAACTGGGCGCCTCACTTTTTTGTTACCAACGGCGGCCCCTTGATCTACGGCGCGGACGTATCGATCGTGCTGGTTTCGGCCGCGATCGTCTTCGTGCTGACACGCTATAAAAAATGGGGCTGGCTGTGGCGCGAGTGGCTGACGACCGTCGACCACAAGAAAATCGGCATCATGTATATAATCGCCGCACTCTTGATGCTGTTTCGCGGCGGCGTCGACGCGCTGCTCATGCGCACGCAGCTCGCCCTGCCAAACGAGCATTTCCTGACCGCCAACCACTATGACCAGATCTTCACCACGCACGGCACGATCATGATCCTGTTCATGGCGATGCCGTTCATCTTTGGCATGATGAACGTGGTCGTGCCGTTGCAGATCGGCGCGCGCGATGTCGCGTTTCCCTATCTGAACGCGATCAGCTTCTGGCTGTTCTTCTTTGCCGCGATGCTGCTCAATCTGTCTTTTGTTATCGGCGGTTCGCCAAACGCGGGCTGGACCAGCTATCCTCCGCTTTCGGAACTGCAGTTCAATCCCGGCGTCGGGGAGAACTATTATCTGCTCGCCCTGCAGATCACCGGAATCGGCAGCATGGCGACGGGGATCAACTTCCTCGTCACGATCCTGAAGATGCGCGCGCCGGGCATGAGCATGATGAAAATTCCGCTGTTCTCCTGGTCGATCCTTGCGGCGAGCATCTTGATCATCTTCGCTTTTCCCGCGCTCACCGTCGCGCTGGCGCTTGTCCTGCTCGACCGCATCGCGGGCTCACACTTTTTCACAATCGGGGCCGGAGGCAATCCAATGATGTACATCAACCTATTCTGGATCTGGGGCCATCCGGAGGTGTACATCGTCATCTTACCTGCCTTCGGCATCTATTCCGAAGTCGTCGCGACGTTTGCGCGCAAGACGATTTTCGGTTACAGCACGATGGTTGCCAGTCTGCTCGTCATCAGTGTGATCAGCTACCTGGTCTGGGCGCACCACTTCTTCACCATGGGCGCGGGCCCCGGCGTCAACTCGTTTTTCGCCGTCGCCTCCATGGCTATTGCGATACCGACGGGCGTCAAGGTGTTCAACTGGGTGTTCACCATGTTTCGCGGGCGAATACGCATGAACCTGCCCATGTTATGGACGCTCGCCTTCGTTCCCTGTTTCACGATCGGCGGTGCGACTGGCGTCATGCTGGCGGTGGCGCCGGCCGACTACCAGTACCACAACAGCTATTTCCTCGTCGCCCACTTTCATCAGATGCTGATCGGCGGCGGGATTTTCGGGATGCTGGCCGGCATGTACTACTGGTGGCCCAAGATGTTTGGGTTCATGCTGGATGAACGGCTTGGCAAGTGGGCCTTCTGGTTTTTCAACATCGGTTTTTACGTCTGCTTCATGCCGCAGTACGCGCTCGGGTTCATGGGAATGCAGAGGCGGATGTACACCTATCCAGCGGGGATGGGCTGGACGTCGCTCAATTTCATCTCGACGATCGGCGCCTTTCTCATGGGCATCGGGTTCCTGTTCATCGTTGCGCAGATCGTGTACAGCATCAAGCACGGCCAGCGCGATCTGACAGGCGATCCGTGGGACGGCCGTACGCTGGAATGGTCGCTGCCGTCGCCCGCACCGCACTACAACTTTGCCGAGATTCCGCAGGTCACGGATCGCGATCAGTGGTGGGTCATGAAGCAGCGCGGCACGACGGATGCGCTCAAGCCTGTCGCAAACCGCCTGCAGCCCATCCACATGCCGAAAAACTCATACCGACCGTTTGTGCTCGGAGTCACCTTTTTCGGCATGGGTTTCAGTTTCGTCTTCGGCTGGTACTATCTTGGGGCCGCGGGATTGGCGGCGATTGCCGTGCTCTTGATCCTGCGCTCGTTTGAATACGATTCCGATTACTACGTGCCGGTGGACGAGGTCATCCACGTGGAATCTTCATTGGGGAGGTTGCAGTAAATGGCGGCTGTGATTGAGCATTCCGTACACCCTGTGACCGATGAGCGCCCGCTGGAGTACACCCATAAGGACGACGCGCTGAAGATCTTCGGGTTCTGGGTGTTTCTCGCCACCGACATGATCCTGTTCGCGTGTCTGTTCGCGACGTTCATCGTGTTGCGGACGCATATCAACGGCGGGCCGACCGGCGCACAGTTGTTCGATATTCCGGGCTTTGTGGCCGAGACGTTCATTCTGTTGACCAGCAGTTTCACCGGCGGGCTCGCTACGTACGAAATGCGGCGCGGGCACCTCAAAGGGCTTGTCGGGTGGCTCATTGTCACGGTCATCCTCGGGATGTCTTTCGTGGGGCTGGAGATCAGCGAGTTCATCCGTTATGCGGCGGAGGGCGCGACGATGCAACACAGCGCCTTTCTGTCCGCCTTCTTCACGCTGGTCGGCACGCACGGTTCGCACGTTTCGCTTGGCATCATCTGGATGATCGGCATCATTGTGCAACTGCTGCGCAAGGGCATCACGCCTGTCACCGC
>JAJZZT010000492.1 GCA_021797415.1 Bacillota bacterium | reverse complement strand
CTACGATCGCCTGATCAAAAAGGACATCCTGCTCGTGGAAGATATTCTCAGCAAGGACATGCCGGCGGTCATGCGCGCCGAACAGACCGTTGCCGATTACCGGCGACTCGTCGAGAGCACAGGCCATTCGCGCTTTCCCGTGCTGCAGGGCGACGGCCGTCTGGTCGGCGTGATTGCCGCCAAGGATGTGTACGGACAAGGGGCGGAAGTGCAGATTGGACGCGTGATGACCCGCCAGTTCATCTCAGTGACGCCAAAGACGTCCGTCGCCTCGACCGCGCACATGATGGTGTGGGAAGGGCTGGAACTCCTCCCTGTGCTGGATTTTCGCCGGCTCGTCGGTGTGGTGAGCCGCCAGGACGTGATCAAGGCCCTGCAGTACAATCAGAAGCAGCCGCAGTTGGCCGAGACCATGGAGGATGCGGTCCTGGCGCATTTCCAGGATGCGTCGGAAGAAGATGTCGTGAGTCTGTCCGGCGATGTGACGCCGCAGATGACGACGCACCACGGTGGTCTGTCGGCCGGCGCTTTCATGACGGTGCTTGGCGAGACGGCGATGCGCGCGGTGCGCAGAGTGCGCGACGCGAATATGCTGTTTGAAAATGTGACGCTGTATTTTTTGAAACCCGTACAGATCGAGCAGTATGTCGAGGCGCGCGCGCGCGTGATCGAGTGCGGGCGCAAGGTGGGGAAGGTCGATGTGGAACTGTTCCGCGGCTCCGAACTCGTCGGCAAGGCGCTGGTCACCATACAGTTGCTGGAACGCTGACGGGCGAAGAGCAGGATCGCCCGCAGAAAGATCGCCCGCGGAAGGATCGCCCGCGGCCCAACCGGAGTCGCGCCGTGGCTGGCGCACCGAACCGTTGGGGAGACTGCCGGCGCAGATGTCGCGGGGGAGGGATGAGCGTGGCGAAGTTTGCCCATCTGCGGGTATTCAGTGAATACAGCCTGCTGTACAGTGCAGCCCGCATTGCGCAGGTTGCGGAGCGGGCGAAGCGGGACGGGATGGCGGCCGTCGGGGTGACCGACCGGGGCGGCCTGTTTGGCGCGGTGACCACCTGGCGGACTTTGCGCGACGCGGGGTTGAAGCCGGTGCTTGGGCTGACCGTACAGATCGCTAAACGCCGCGACCGATCGGTCGAGGGACGAGCGCAGCCAATGGAACTGGCTCTGCTGGCGGAGACGTTCGCCGGCTATGAGGCGCTTGTCGCACTCGCGACGGACGCCGCGCAAAACGATCCCGAAGGGCTGGCGCGCAATACGTTCGAGGAGGTGGCGCAGCGCGCGCGCGGCGGCGTCGTCTGTCTGACGGGCGGGAGAAACGGCGCGCTTGGGGTGTCGCTTGCCGGGGATGATGAGAAAAATGCGCTGCGGATGCTCGCTCGGCTATCCGAGGTGTTCGGGCCGGACGGTGTGTACGTGGAACTGCAGGCAACCGGCGCGACCGGCGAAAGCGAGTGGATGGCGCAGGCGGCCCGTCTGGCCGGGATCGCGGGGTTGCCCACCGTGGCGACCGCCCCGGTCAGACACCTCGATCCGCAGGATCTGCGTCTCGTCGATGTCCTGCAGGCGGTTCGCGACGGCGGCGCGCTGGCGGACGCCGCCGCGCTGCGCGAACCCGGCGCAAATTTTGCGTTTCGCAGCACGGCGCAGATGGCGACGCTGTTTCGCGGGTACGAGAGCGCGCTGGAGGCCACGGTGGAAATCGTCGGCCGCGCCGGATGGGAACTGCCGCTGGGCAAGCTGCGCCTGCCGCGTTTTCCGGCGCCGCGAGGGCTGACGGAGGCGGACCATCTGTGCGAAGTGGCCCGCGACGGACTGGCCGCGCGCCGTCTGCAGGAGGAGGCGCCGTATCGCGAGCGGCTGGAGCGGGAACTCGGAGTCATTGTGCAGATGGGGTTCGCCGGCTACTTCCTGACGGTCTGGGATTTTGTGCGCTACGCCAGGGATCACGGCATCTCTGTGGGCCCCGGCCGCGGCTCGGCCGCAGGGAGTCTTGTCGCGTACGCGCTTGCCATCACGGATGTCGATCCGCTGCGCTTCGGATTGCTGTTTGAGCGGTTTCTCAATCCGGAGCGGGTGAGCATGCCGGACATCGACATCGACTTTGAGACGGAACGCCGCTATGAAGTGATCGAGTACGTCGCGCGGCGATACGGCCGGGAGCGCGTGGCGCAGATCGGCACATTCGGCACCCTGGCGGCGCGCGCGGCGATCCGTGATGTGGGCCGTGTGCTTCAGGCGCCTGCCGCAGAGATCGACAGGCTGGCGGGGAAGATACCCGGCGGTCCCGGCGTCACGCTCGACCAGGTATGGGAACAGGACGGCGACATCGAACGGCTGGTGGCGCAAAGACCGGCGCTCGCTCGCGTCTGGGAACTCGCGCGCGGCATCGAGGGGCTGCCGCGGCACGCGTCGACGCACGCGGCGGGCGTCGTGATCGCGGCGCAGCCGCTCACGGCGCTCGTGCCGCTCATGAGCGGCGTGGAGGGGCTGCATGTCACGCAGTATGCGATGGAGGACATCGAAGCGCTCGGGTTGCTCAAGATGGACTTTCTCGGTCTGCGGACCCTGACGCAGTGCGACCGGACCGTGCGCTTTGTGGAGCGCGTGCGCGGCGTGCGCCTGCGTTACGAAGACTTCTCGTTTGACGGGCCGACGCGCGCGCTGCTTGCGGACGGCGATACGGACGGCTG
>JAJZZT010000381.1 GCA_021797415.1 Bacillota bacterium | reverse complement strand
TGGAGGATCAACGCAATTGGAGCGATGCGTCCTACAAGACGTACTGCACGCCCCTTCATTCCCCATATCCCGTACGTGTTTCTGTAGGTGACAAGGTCACACAATCTGTGACGGTGCGCTTGCTCGGCGGTAAGTTGCAGGAGGTCGATCAGCAGGTCGATCAATTCAAGGAACCGGGGTTAACCGTGCGTATCTTCGACGAACAGACGGGAACTGTTCCGCAACTGGGTGTCGAATGGGCGACCAGGACACAGACGCTCTCGCCGATCTTCATGGAGCGCCTGCGCAAGCTTCGCCTGAGCCATATCTGGGCGGAATTGCTCCTGTCTGCGCCGGACTGGCGCGAGGATTTGAGCCGCGCAGTCACCGTGGCTGGTGAGATCGGCGCTGACTTGATAGTAAGCGTTCTTGTGGGCACCGATGAAAGCGAGATTGACGGATTATTCCGGTATATCGCGTTCCTGCATGCTCCCGTGCAAGCCGTTGCCGTCTATCCGTTTCTGGCAATGACGTCCGACTCACGGATTTTGCGCAGAGTGCGCCAAGCGTGTGCAGAGCACGGACTGAACACGCTGGCAGGTGGCGGCTCAAGGGCGTATTTCGCCCAGTTTAACCGCGCCCGGCTGCCGCTGGAGGACATGCAGTTCGCCGCGTATACGATCAATCCGCAGGTTCATGTGTTTGACATCGCATCCATCGTGGAGACGCTGGAGGCACAGGAACAGACGGTTTCGAGCGCCCGGCGGATCGCTGGCGCCTTGCCGCTGTACGTGGGTCCGGTCACACTTCGTCCCCGGTTTAGCCCGGACGCGCAGCGACCTGGCGGGGAAAATCAAGCACTGCTCGGAGCGTGTCGACCCGATCCGCGGCAACAGTCGCTGTTTACAGCTGGATGGACAGTTGGCAGCGTCCATCGGCTCGGCGGCGCTGGCGCCGCGGCGATTACGTACTATCAGGCGGCGGGGCCATGCGGACTGATGGATGCGGATGGGGGCCAAGTATACCCTGTGTATCATGCTCTCGCGGACATTCTGGAGTTCCGTGACGGTTCGATGTTGCGCGCGACGGTATCCGACCCTCTGCGTGCGGAGGTGCTGGCCATGACATCGAGGAGTTCCATCCGGTTGCTGGTGTCAAGCCTCTCGGACGAGGAGCAGACAGTAACGTTGGAACTTCCTTGGGAGTGCTCGGGAGTCCTGCATGTGCTGGACGAGACCAATGCGGCTTTTGCAACGACCGAATCGGATCAGTTCCGCAACCGGGAGGGGCGAAGGGTCGCCTCGGAACGGTCGAATGGGTGCGACAATGGAACGAACCTTTATACGTTGCGCGCGACATTGTTGCCTTTTTCCGTGGCCCGTCTCGATCTTTATGTGAATTAAAATAATATCCAGCGACGGAGGATGGTCATGAATATGTTCAAAATAGACCATGTGCATATTTATTCCGATGATATCGAGCGAAGTGTTGTGTTTTATAAGGAGGTATTCGGTGCCTCGGAATTGAGGCGCTTTGAGTCACAGACTGCAATATTTGTGCATTTGGATGTGGGCGGTACGAGGATTGTCATTTCGTCGAAGTCGGTTCACAACGAAGGACTGGGCCACTTTGCGGTGACGACGAACGACTTCGAAGGCACCCTGTCTCGTCTAAAAGAATTCAACATGGACGTAGCAGGCGTCTCAAAGACAAATGCCTATACCAATCTTTTTATCAGGGATCCTTCCGGTGTGGTTATTGAGATCATTTCTCCGAGTACGAAATGATGAGAATGAATGCCAGGAAACACGACTGCCTTGTCACAGGATGCTGAATGCGCATTCTCATCGACAGATTACTAAGAATTTAGTTGACGAAGTAGAGAATAATGTGTATATTAACCGCAGTGGTCAACCACTTAACCGATTGACCATTAGCGCGACCGGCTGCGCGTTGGAATGGATCGAGGAGGTGGTTTTCGTGAATGAGTTCAGTGCCAACGATCAATCTACCAGTCAAAATTCAGTCGATCCCCCGAGATTACTGGTGGCGGGAGTGAGTAAAAGTTTTCCTGGGGTCAAGGCATTGCAGAACGTCACCCTGTCGGTGGCTGCTGGCGAAGTGCATGCTTTGGTCGGTGAAAACGGCGCAGGCAAATCGACACTGATGCGCCTGATCGCCGGCGTTGAGTCGTTGGAGGAGGGTGACATCACGCTCGACGGCAAGTCCATTCGAGGCATCGACGAACATCGGGCAGGCGTTTTGGGGATTGGTATGGTCCATCAGGAACGCAGCTTGATACCGGGTCTCAGCGTTGCGGAAAACGTTTATGCCGGGCGTCAACCTGTCAATCGGGTAGGCGTTCTCGACAAGCGTCTGATGAACGAGAAAACCTCCCTCATTTTCGATGAATTGAGAGTGAATATTCCAACCAATCGCCTGGTGGCCGATTTGTCACCTGCGCAGGCTCAAATGGTGGAAATTGCTAAAGCGCTTTCATACAATTTGAAGCTATTGATTCTCGATGAACCAACAGCCAGCTTGACCATTGCCGAAACGGAGCATCTGTTCGAGGTGATCCGTCACCTGAGCGCTCGGGGCGTATCGGTGTTATATATCTCTCACCGCCTTGGTGAAGTGTTTGAATTATGTAATAGTGTAACGGTTTTGCGAGACGGCCAGATTACGGGACAGCGCAGTATCTCACTAACCAACTGAG
>JAJZZT010000273.1 GCA_021797415.1 Bacillota bacterium | reverse complement strand
GTCGTGGTCGTTGGCGTCGTCGTCGTGGTCGTCGGCGTCGTCGTCGTGGTCGTCGGCGTTGTCGTGGTTGTCGTTGGCGTCGTCGTCGTCGTCGTGGTCGTTGGCGTCGTCGTCGTGGTCGTTGGCGTCGTCGTCGTGGTGGTTGTCGGCGTCACCGTCAGCATCACGTTACCACTCTTCACCATCGCGCCCGTCTTGTCCATCGCCACGCCCTCGAAACTGATCGTCCCGGCGACCGTGGGTGTACCGGTCAGGTTGCCGTAGGTCCACGCCTGGACATTGTTCGGAAGCAGGTACACGTTGCCTGTCACAGTCGTGTGATTGTACACATTGTTAATCACCGTGGAACCGGATGAAACAGGCAGCAGCGAGGGCACACCGTACACCTGCCCCGTCACCGAAGAATGGGTGTTGGACCCGGAATAGACGCTTCCGACCACCGACGTGGACTTGTAATCAATGCTGGGGACCGACCACATGTACGGCGTGGACCCGCCCGTAACGGATTTGTTCAGCGAATCGCTGAACGGAGTGCCCACTGTCGCATTGTAGGTGGTGATCGGCGCGGAAAGCGTCAGAGGACCGCTCGTTGCCGAAGTCGTTGCCGCGTACGCCGCCGGAGCAGTCGCGAGCGCGGGCAGAACGACAGACAGCGCGATGGAAACCGACGCACGGCGCGACAGCCGTCTTCTGGGTGGATGCTGTTTCTCTTGCATTCTGTGAAGTCCCTCCTTGAGTCGAGTCAAATCGGCGTACGGACGCCCTGAGAGATCCACACCTCCCACCCTGAGAGCCATATGAACACCCTTTGACAAAGCGAGACCCCGCTCGCAAATCCTCTCTGATCCGACCTGAATTTGAATATTCAGCACATCGTCACTAGAAACGGATTGTGCGCTTTTATCTCTCTTTTTCTGGAAGTCTTCTTGGCAAGAACAACCACACAATCATGATAGCCATTGTACACAGAAAACTCAATAAAAGGAATCTGAGGATCGAGATTTCGAGTGAATTTTCAGTCTATTATGCAAAAGTATGTCGCCCCGCGCATTTTGCATTTCATGCATACTGTACCCCGTCCGCTCAGCACATGAAGCGTTGTAGTTGCATCACGAGAAGATGGACTGTCGTAGATGGGTTCGCTCTTGCGGGGCTTATGCCATCATGCAGATGCAGATTGAGGAGCCTCTTTGCGTGTTCGATCGCCAACTCCTGCCGTCTGCTCAAGAGATCGTACATTGGTGTTCGCTTTTCATATGCTTGTCCGAGGTACTCTGACAAGCGACGGTTGTAGTCTTGGCGAGTATGCGTTGAAGTCATTCGCGGGATTGGAATCCCTGTCAAATACACACCACACCTGATCATACGGCTCAGACGAGTCGTCCCGAAATTTAATACAACGCTGGACGAGGGACATGGTGCTCATGCCTGCGCCAAAGATCTGAATATCCGCCGAGGTAACTCGAAATGAGCGGAAATAATTCGATTCTGTTTTTGCACCTTCACAGACGATGAGAAACCGTTCCCTCGGCTCGCGCACGGCTACCTTCCGCGTAAGATATTGTGCATGCTGGCGAGACCGCGTCATTGATCCGCTCCATCCTCAAACGGCGTGAGTACAGGTACGGCCCCAAATCGTCCGAACAGATAATCCTTTCTTAAGGACGCACTTTTGCGCGGTTTGAACTCGGCAACTGAGAAAAGACTTGAAGCTCCGAAGCGATCTTTCTCCATTAACCAGATCTCGTCACGTCTGAGATCCTGTTCTTCCAGAACCTCGGAAGAGTGCGTCCCGAAAATAAATTGTGCCCCATGAACATTATTCTCGTGAAACAATCTGATTAAATAGCGCGTCAGAAGTGGATGAAGCCTGGAGTCAAGTTCATCGACCAACAGGATTCCACCCTGGGTCAGCGTCAGCATGATCGGCCCTGTAAGTTCAAATATTTTGAGAGTACCGGAGGACTCGGCGCGATGCAGATCAAATATCTCTTCACCGACGGCTTTACCCTCTTCATCATAAACGAGATGCGCTGTCCGCACCACAAAATATGTGCGATTCAAACGCGAATGACTCGGCAGGTCTGAGGAATCCTCCTCGGATACTGGAAAGGATTCTTCCTCTACAAATACACGTTCTATCCCGAGATCAACCGACTTGATCAACTCACTAATCCTTGCTCCGAATTGTTCCTCTGACAGCAATCTGGTCGACAGTAATCTCGACGAGACATTCCTGTAAAACGGGTCCGCTCCGACGCTCCGAACCCTCCCAACCCACTCCATGATACGTCCGGCAATTTCACCGTTGAACTGCGCTGCAACAGACAAAAAGAGTGAATTCGGTCTTGTCCGATCCGCAAGACCATTCCCTTCGACAAACTGGCCGCTGATGGAAAAGTTTTGTCCATCGCGCTCGTATAGCTTTCTTTCTCGCTGTTTGGGAGTACGGTACAACCATTCTTTGACGACCCGTTCACGGTCCACTTCAAAGCCATACCGATACCGCACTTCATCAATCAGCATAATGATTTCGAAGAAGCTGGGCTGATCAGCAGAGACGGGATTGAGAGCGTAGGGTTGTACATCAATCGGATCTCCGGCCTGCGATTCTTTGGAGGACTGACGCATCCATCGTGTCATCCATGCTAACGCCTTCAATAGATTGCTCTTCCCACTCGCATTTGCTCCATAGATGGCGGCTGCTTTGAGCATGCGCAGATTCGCAGCCGTCATCACTCCGACATCTGAATCCTGAAGATTTGAAGCCGCCAGACTCAAAGTAGTCATATTTTTAAAAGAAAGAAAATTCATTACCGAAAATTGAATCAGCATGGTTTGCACCTCCGCGTTCGCGGCCCTCACTTCAATCATCAATCATTGTAGACGATTTTATCAAAAATTAAACGGCATAAGCAACACCTCTCTGCACAAAACCCAAGTTAAACGAGAAAATTCCTAAATAGAAAAATTACATTGATACGGCTCAGCCGTCTCGTCGCCCTCCGGTTTCAGCGTATGCCGCCTCTTCCGAGTCACCCATCCGCTTAGGCGCAAACACGAGAAATTTCCCCACCAAATAATTTATCGCAGTGACGACCAAGATCGACAAAACCTGGGCCGCCATCTTATTAACCCGCAGGAACTGGACCAGGACGTAAAGCAAAAGCGCATTGAGGATAATCGTTACGATCCGGGTGATGGCGAACCCCAGAAATTCACCCACCCAACCATTGTCGCTGCGAAAGGTCCAAAGGCGGTTCCCGATGTAGGCGAGTGTCGTGGACAGGGTCATGCTGATCAGCGAAGCCACCTCATAGTTCACAGACAGCTTAATCATCGCACCGTAGGCGGCAAGTTGGATGACGGCCGTCACGCCTCCAACAAGCGCAAACTTAAACATATCACTCCGCCAAAGGCTCAGGACAGACAACCGGATATCTTTTCTCATCTGTTCAACGCCCCCTGCCGGCGGCGGCTTCCTTGTCCGAGACACGAATCGGAACCAATCGTTCTTCACGCACTTCCTCGTGGTATTCCGCATCGCTGTTGACAGCCCAGACATCGTAGGAACCACCCTGGATATTTTTTGCGGCCAGAATACCCGTCATCATTGCGTGATCCTGATTGTTGTACTTGTGCATGCCGTTTCGCCCGATGACCTGGACGTTTTTCAGGTTTTCGCGAAGATAGTCCGCGATAATCTCGACGTTCTCTTTATAATCGTCGTCGTAAACCGGATATGCCTTGGGCACGCGAACAACCGCTCCGTCTGTCACGTCCTTCTCATCAATGATCCCTATCCGCTGCAGTTCCGCTGTCCCCAGCGCAATCAATTCCGTGTCGCTCATGTTCCAGAGCCCGTCGCCTTCAAAGCAGAAGTACTCAAGCCCAAGACACGTCTGGGATTCATTGGGCACCATGTATGGACTCCAGTTCTTGAAATTCTGAATACGACCAACCTTGACGCTCGGATCGTGAATGTAAATCCAGTTGTCCGGAAATGACTCACTCTTATCAATAATAAGCGCGACAGTGATGAAGTCGCGATACTTGAGAGCTTCGGCCGCTTGCACCACACGGCCGGGGGCGGCGGGAATCAGGCTTCTCACCAAGCTTCGCAGCGGCATGGATGAAATGAAGTGATCGGCTTCATAGATCTTCTCCTCGTCTGCGGACTTTGTCACTACACGCCGGACGAGGCCTTCCGCATGGTGAATCTCGCAAACTTTTTCACCCATACGCACCTGCCCTTTATTATCCACAATCTTTGCGACCGCAGCTTCCCACATCATCCCAGGCCCAAGTTTGGGGTAACGAAACTTATCGATTAGGGTTTTGATAACGCCGCTTTTATCATCGCTTTTTTGCGGGAGAAAAGCATTTTTTATCGCACTTGCCAAAGAAAGGCCTTTTATGCGCTGGGCAGCCCAGTCCGCGCTGATCTCGTTGCAAGGAATACCCCAAACCTTTTCCGTGTAAGTTTTGAAGAAAGTGCGGTAGAGTCTATTCCCGAAATTATTTATAATCCAGTCCTCGAATGAGGCCGAACTCTTCTGTGGAAAGATTTTTGCGTAACCGTAGTCAAAAATGCACAGCGCGGTTTCTATCGGTCCCAAATTGACAAACGCGTTCATCGGCTTCAGAGGATAATCGAAAAATTTTCCATTATAGAAGATGCGGGATAATCGTCCGCGCACCAACATGTCATCGCCCAGAAGTTCGGACCAAAGGTCCTCAATTTCCTTGCTCTTGGAGAAGAAGCGATGACCCCCGATATCAAAGCGAAACCCTCTATATTCCACTGTGCGGGAGATCCCCCCGACCTTTTCCCGATCCTGCTCCAGAACCACGATCCCCATGCCACTCTTGCTCAACTCGTATGCCGCGGTCAGCCCCGACGGCCCACCGCCAATTACCGTCACATCGCTTTTCATGAATACCGCCTTTCCGCATCATAGCACCGAGATTCGTGTTGAAGTGGAGATAACCCGTCGTTTCCTACCACCTTACATTAGGTCACTGACAGATTGCAAGTTACAAGAAGTATTCAACTTCTTAATTTCAATTTTTTTTGATCCGAAAACCATCATAAGGTTTTCATCTTTTTTCTATAATTTCTTCTGCTCCATTGGCACACTGCGGCCACTGCCACCAGAGAAAATGTCACAAGGGCCGATATGACGGTGCTCCAGAAAATCGCAGGGGTCACATAATTGAAACGGATGGTTAAACCGCCTTTTTTTACGTACAGCCCTGTATACACCCCGTCGACCGGCACAGGATGCACAGTCACCCCGTTGACAGTGACCACAACATGCTTCGTATACTGGACGCGCAGCACCAGAAGTCCCTGCCCGTGTGCCCTCACTTTCATCGTCTGGTGATCAAACCCCGGCGAATAGGATAATGGCGATACACGGAGATTTTGCACCGGGCGACGGACTGTACTCGATCCCGCTGAAGCGCCCTGGCGCAGAATGAACGCGGTGTTCAACAGTTGCGTTGGATCCCTCTGCAAAAGACTATCGAATGTGGATTGCGACACCGCCGTCAGAACTTTCCTGGGCGCAAAAGCGAACCCTTGGGGGTTTTTCATGGGATACACGTACAACTGCCCGCCATTTGCAAAGGGAATCACACTGGGAACGCCGAGCAACGGGGACTCGGCCGGAGACACAATAGGGGGCAAATGGGCGTCGCGATTTGCGATTGCGCTCAACACCTTGTACTGTTTGCGGAATGGAGCAAGCTCGGTGTGCGCGCTGTCAGTCGTTGTTCCGTATGTTAACGCCCAGTTCAGGAGTTGCTGGTTCAGCGTTGCTGATGTATATGGAAATGCATTCTGCAGATCGGGTCTGATCAAATACACTCCGGCTAACGCGTTGACGGCCTTGGCAAGAGAAGACCCTCCCGCTCCATGATACGATCCCCGGATCGCTTTGAGAAACATCGGATTTTCCGCAAGCCCGAACTGTAATGGACCCATATTCGCGACCTTTGTGACACCAAGAACACTCAGTCGGGCCAGGTCCTCCCCGGTCAGACTGATCGACGAGAGCGTTTCGGCAGCAAAAAAAAGCGCCCCATTGGGTGATGTCGGATCGGGGCTGGAGAAAAGTCCCGCAATCAGATTGGCATAACCGCTTGGATAGAAAGGACCGAACGCACTGATCGTGTGAACGCCCATGCCAGAAAAAAGCACGGGACTTACATTTATTCCACGAAAAAAGAGGACATCGGATTTTCTGGCGATCGATGATTGTCCTGACTGAATTCCTTGAAATGGAGTGCCGCGGGGAAAATAGTTTTTCGGCACAAAAAGGATGAGTGAAAGCAGCGACAGGATCAGCAACCCTGTCTTCAGAAGATGCTTCCTCTCAATCAGGTTGACAAAAAGCAAACCGATAAACACAAGGGAAAAGGTTATATTCTCGGCCATTAGAACCTCAAGCGGCGTTGTTGCCTGTGCCGCCGTCACCAGCCCAAAACGAATTAAAACGATCAACAGGAACGAGCCCGACAGGATCATGATACCCACGCGGACCGCGCCTCCGATATCGCCGATCTGATCGTATCCCCATCCGAGAACAAGGCAGGAGGGGAGCCACCAGAAAAACTCCAGAAAGCGGACCATTATGATAAGGTTGAATGGCGGAGCAGAAAATATTTTTAGTATTCCCAGCACGTCAGCATACCCCAGTACACCTACGACGACAGCCAGGAGACTGACGAACAGCCATGCCGGTTGCCGTTCTTTATACAGCGCACGCCGGATGATAATCAACATGCTTGCGATGAGAAGAAACGCCCACACCGGATTCCCCAGAATCCAGACCGTTTGACCCTCAGTGAATCTTCCTCCTGCCAAGGACTGACCGAAAAGTGTGGGGTCGATCAAAGTCCCGAGCCAACTCAATGGCGCATGCGTCGTATAGCTGGCGGGAGATTGATAGGTAAAGTAGGACCGGAGCGGAAGCAGCAGTGTATAGATACTGATCAAGGAGCCGAGTATCCCTAGAATAAGGCTTGTGCTTCCGCGGATTATGACGGAGATGACCCTGCGAAGACCGCCCGTACTGAACGGAACGAAGGACAGTGTAAAAAACAAAGCGAACAGAAACTGCAGGGGCAGAACCTCGGCAAATCCGGCGAGAAAAGAAAAATCCACCGCCAGCGCTGCAAGAACCACCCAAAGGATCGTATCCGCCGTCCTTTCAGCCAGCACCATCCTTCTGAGCGCAATCAGGAGATACGGAAATACCAGAAGGGTGTTGTCCATTCCCAGATTGACATTGGGAAGAGCCGGCCCCGCCAAACCGTAGAACAGCCCCGCTAGGATTGCGGCTGTAAAGCTCCGGTCCAGTTCCCGCGCCAGAAGGTAGGCGCCCTGTGCCATGAGCACCAGTCGCAGCACGTTCCAGATGCTAAAGTTGTGCGGAAACAACAGGTGCGTGACGATCTCGGGAAGAAACCACGCGACGCCCTGATTGCCGCCCAGTGTCAGTCCGTACGCCTGATAGGGGTTCCAGAGCGGAAGTTGAAACGAAGCCCAGGCGCGGGCCACCAACTGTTCCATCGGATACGTGAGGGGACCGCCGGCAAGAGGATCGCCGACGAACAGCGGGCCAGGCGGCCAGTTTCCGTAGGTCTTCAGGGAAGCATGTCCGATCAGGACAGGGAAATAGATGACGCCGATCAACAAGAAAAAGAAAATGAAGGCCGTCAAATGGTTATGCCTGTCCGTCCACGACCGTATTGATCGAAATGTGTTTTGCATCCGCGCCGTTCCACTCCTTTTCACAGCCCTATTCAGGCGCCCTCATGCTGACCGCCGACCGTCGACAATACCTCCTCCAGTTGAACGCTGTGCGGTTCAAGCACAGGGCGGCAACTGTCACCGTTCTCGCCTGCCGTGACCGCCCAATGCAACAATCCTTGAACGCTGATTCTTCCATCCGGCATCTGGAATGCCTCCTGGAGATCCGGGCGGATCGCGTAGACCTGGGCAAGCATCTCCAGCGCATCGCCGCGATCCTCCACGGCGAGATCCACGCCGGTCTCGTCGAATGCGGCCAGGACCTCGTCCACGAGAAGATGAAAATGTCTATCGCGCACACTTGGACGGAACGGATCAAAAGAATAGTTCTCATAAATCAGGGATAGATACGGACTGTAGAATGGATCGTTCCGCAGAAGATCGCCCCATCGCTTCTGCATGTAGAAGATCTCGTTGTAATTCATCGCAAGACCGCGGGAGATCGATTCATGGTGATACAGTTCCGCAAACGGAGTGACCACGCACCGATAGCCCGCAGCCCCTATCTTGAGACAGAGATCGACATCGTTGAACGCGACGGCCAGGTTGGTCTCGTCAAAACCCCCGACCTGCTCAAACACGTCCTTGCGCACCATCATGCACGCCCCGGTGACTGCGGAGAAGTTGCGGATATCAGCCAGCATGCTGAAATATCCTTCGGACAGCCTGTGGAAATACTTGTGCGCATGGCCAGCCACTCCGCCGATGCCAAGCACGATCCCGGCGTGCTGGATGCGCTCATCGGGATAGAGCAGTTTGGCCCCGACCGCTCCGATCTCCGGTCGCAGCGCATGCTGCAGCATCTCCTCCATCCAGTCGGTCGTGATGGCCTCGATATCGTTGTTCAAGAAGAGCAGCACTTCTCCCGCAGACTCGCGCGCCGCAAGATTGTTGAGCCGGGAAAAGTTGAAGGGGATGTCATACCGGAGCACCCGGCAATCCGTCAAACCGCTGAGATAGACGAGCGTTTCGGGTTCCGTGCTGCCGTTATCGACAATGATGATTTCCGTGTCCGTATAGCTGCTTTTGCGCAGGTTTTCAAGACAGACCCGCAGGATGTCGACTTTGTCGCGTATCGGGATGATGATGGACACCAACGGATGCCGGGACAGCTCTCTTCTCACGCGGTAGTGCCCCGCATACCCCACGTCAAGCACCTCGGCCCGTTCCCCCCTGCGCGCCAGGGCCGCCGCGACGGCCTCCCGGCCCGCCTCGTGCGCGTAGGATTTGGCGCCAAAACCGGCCGCCGTGGAACCGGACACTTTCCGCCAATGATAGAGGATATCAGGGATGTGCACAACCGTGTGACTGACCTCCAATGCGCGCAGCACAAGATCATAGTCCTGTGCGCCGTCGTACTCGCTGCGCAACAGTCCAATCCGGTCGAGCACCGCCCGGCGATACACCGTCAGATGGTTGAAATAATTGCAGGACAGGATATAATCCGGCGAGTAGTGCGGTTTGAAGAAGGCATCCTCAAAAACGCCGTCCTCACTCAGCTTGTCCTCATCGGAATAGGCCACGTCGAACTTCTTCTCCCGGTAAGTCTTGACCACCTCATAAAGGGACCACGGGGACAAAAGGTCATCGTGATCCAAAAAGGTGAGCAGTTCTCCCCTGGCGCATTCAATGCCGACGTTCGTATTTCCGCCGATTCCCCTGTTCTGATCATTCATGATCACAGTGATCCGCCTGTCCAGATCCGCGAGCGTGCCCAGCGCCTGCCGGGTGTCAGGGTCCGGCGAGTGGTCGTCCGTCACGATCAACTCCCAATTGTCATACGGCTGAACCAGCAGGGAATCCACCGCATCTTTCAGCCACTCCTCCCTGGAGTTGTAGGTGGGCATGACGATGGAAACCAATGGGCATTCATCCCATGTGGCAATCTCAGTCCGCACCATGCCCTTGTTGGAGAGAAATTCAGCCTCCCTGCGGATCTGCCACTCATGGTAGGACACTCCCCCGGTGAAGCCGGACGGTCGCAGAAGCTTGTCCTTCACCCGTTGCAGTGTTGCCGACCAGCCGAGTTGCCGGACACTCGCCGACAGCTTGCGCCATACCAGGACCGGATCGCGCGCAAGTGACCGAAGAATGCGCAATGCATCGAGCATACGCCAACCGCGCGTCGATTTGACCAGCGCAAGCTCATCGCGCACATGCGCGAATTGAGTTTTCATGGCGGAGAGCGCCTCTCTGGCCCGGACGGCCTCATCCTTCATCTGGACAATCTCCCGCTGCACGGCCTGCCGCTCCAAATCATGCCGTTTGAGCGTTGAATCCAGATCCACGATGGCGCGATCTTTTGATTCCAGCGCCTCCGCCTGTTTCCTTGACTGTTCCCTGATACCGTCGAGTTCCTCGACCAGCGATCTGAGGCGCGCCTGCTCAGCGCGTCCCAGTGTCCGCATCTCTTCCATCGACCGCGCATGATCCCGCTCCAGTGTCCGCATCTCTTCCATCACCTGTGCGTGGTCCGCGGCCATTTCGGCGATCGTCCCCTGATAACCGCGCAGGGCGGTTGCTATACGCGCCTGCAACTCCGCTTCCCCGATCAGCTCATAGGAAAACCGGACCCGGATCACGCTCCCGGCAGGCAGGACCATGTCCATTTTTATGAATTGCGGATCGTCTCCCAACACAAGAAACATTCCCTCGACAGGGATGATACCGGCCATTTCCATCGCTTGCGGCGAATACTTCTGCCACGGCCCGTCCGGTTCTTGCTCCACCTCGATAACCGGATCGGCGATAACCGCCGGTACATCCACGGGATCGATGCGAAGTCCGCGCCACTCTTCCCTGATCGCATGGACCGCCTCCATGGCGCCGGAACCTTCTTGCGGCAAGGGGTAGGCGTATGAATCCTGTTCCGAGAAGCTGCCATCCCTGCCGCCGTAGATACGGCAGGAAGGGACTGTCGCGCTTGGTTTCGCTGTTCCGGGCAATGAGCCCGCGGCATTCACTCTCATCCGGCTTTCCTCCAGAATGAGTTCGCCGAGATAGGCAAAGAAGCTGCGCGCCTTCTTGGCCGCCTCTCTGTCTATGAGAAGAGGTTTTAGTCCAGGAGGCACATTCTTGCCCACTGCGGCAACGCCCAATCCATTGGAGTGCGAAAAGGCGAGCGTCGGATACCGATTTTCTAGTTCATCCCAAAACCGCCATACACCGAAGTCATCCGTACGAACGGCAATATCGTGGAGCAGAATGATCCCGGTGTCGCTCATCTTCGCCAGCCAATTCCCAAAGTCATGACGGACTGCCTCATAGGTGTGGCATCCATCAATGTGCAGGATATCAATGGAGCCGTCGCCAAACTGCGATTGCGCCTCATCGAACGTGCAGCGCAACAGCGTGGAAAAAGAACTGTATAAAGAATCGTGATAAGTTTGAAGATCACGGTATACCCGGTCGTCATAGTAACCCGCCTGTGGATCGCCGCGCCACGTATCCACCGCAAAACAGCGGGCTCCGGTCCCGGCTGCCGTGACCGCCTGGCAGAATGCACTGTATGAGTCGCCCTTGTGCGTGCCGAGCTCTACAAACACACGCGGCCGGCAAACGGCCATGAGAAAAAAGGCGAATGGGATATGCCCGTGCCAGTTTGTCACATCACTCTTGTACAAGGGCGCCTGATAGGTATCGCCGCTGAACAGGATGTTCATCGCATCCGTTGAGTTCATGGGGTCCATTTGGTTCACGTCACACCACCTTATAATTGCACTGCGCGAATCTTACCTGTCCCCTTTTAGAACAGACGTTTCCTGAGACTCGATTGTCCATTCATGGTCCAGATGCAACAGACCGGCACCCCGCGCGTCGGCGACCATGGTGAACTCACAGCATCGGTTCCAGAACCCCAAAGGCTCGCCGAATTCTGTGGACACCTTGAGATCCACATAGTACTCACCGGAGGGAAACGGCAGTTTTTCAAACGAAAGGACAACAGCCAGCCGCTCACCGTCACGGAGGGTCGCCCTTCCGGTCAGATCGACATTGGTATCCGTTCCGTACAGGAAGGTGCCGTCATTGCGGAAGATACTCACGCCGAATATCACGTCGTCCCTTGTGATCGACGAGGTGAAAAACATGGCAATAGAAACCATGTCATCGGGATGCGCCATATCCTCACCGGACGGAGCTTTGAACACAGCGCTATCCAGCCGGATTCCGTATTGTTCTCGTCCCTCTTCAGAGATGTCTTCGTTGTGCCGCCGCTCCTCATCGCCAGTGTCCGCCGGCTCGCTTGACCGATCGAAGCTCATGCCGACACCTGAATGGGAAGTTGAAAACGCACTCTGCAGATACGCCTGAACGCATGGAATCGGATCCCCATCCACGCGAATTCTCGAACTATTCAACCAAATTGCCCTGTCACACAGTCGCTCAACCACTCCGGTATCGTGAGTGACGATCACGATCGTTTTGTCGTTTGTCTGGAGTTGCTTCAAACGATCCAAACATTTGGCCTGAAACGCCGCATCGCCCACCGCCAGAATCTCGTCGATCAGGAGAATTTCCGGGTCCACCGCGACGGCGATCGAAAACGCCAATCGCATGTACATCCCCGACGAATAGCTGCGGATCGGTTCGTGGATGAAGTCCCCGAGTTCGGAGAATTCGATGACCTCCGCCTCTTTACGGCTGATCTCACGCTTGCTCAGGCCTATCAGGGATGCGTTCAGATAGATATTTTCCGTCCCCGTGAAATCCGGGTGAAACCCGGCTCCCAGTTCAAGCAGGCTGGATACTTTGCCGCGCACCTCAACCGTTCCTTTGTCGGGATACAAAATACGCGAGATCAATTTCAGGAGCGTGCTCTTGCCGGAGCCGTTCACTCCGATGAGACCCACCGTGCTTCCCCGCTCAATCTCCAGCGACACGTCCTCCAGGGCTTTGAACTCGCGGTAACGATGGCGGCCCGCATAGAGAACGCGGTCTTTAAGACTGTTGCGGCGTTCAGTATGTACGCGGAACGATTTTGAAACACTCTTCACACTGATGACGCTCGACGCCTTCATGCTACACCTCCTCTGCAAAGCGCTTGCTCAGCCTGTTGAAAACCTGCCAGCCCAAAGCAAACACCAGCAGGGAAAGAACCCACCCGTAAACAAAGAGCTTCCATCGCACAGGCTGGCCATAGTAAAAGATGTCCTGGTACGATATGACGGCGTCTGCTATGGGATTCAGCTTGAAGAACTGCTGAAAGGCGGGGGGCAGCATGGACAGCGTATAAACAACGGGAGTCAGGTACATCCATAACATCATAAAGATTCCCAACATGTGTTCGAGATCGCGAAAATATACGTTCAACGCCGCGAACAGAAGTGAAAATCCGGCTGTGACGACCGCCTCAAGAAGAATGATCAGAGGAAGGTACAACCAGTAAATGTTGGGCGTGTATCCGGAGAAAATGAGAAACGGGATGAGAATGACGAGCGAGAACAGATAATTGATCACACTGCCCCCCACAACGGACAGCGGCAGTATCTCCCGCGGAAAATAGATCTTCTTGACCAGCGACGCCTGCCGGACAATCACGCTGGTTGACGACAAAGCCGCCGTGGAAAACATATTCCATGCAAGAAGCCCCACAAACAGGAATACGGCGTAGTGCGCCAGCTTGATGCGCATGATTACGGAGAAGACCAGGGTATAAACCAGCAACGAAAGCAAAGGATTAACGAACGTCCACAAAAAACCAAGCGTCGATCCTCGATACCTAGTCCGCAATTCTGATAAAATCATCCCCCAAAGCATGGAGCGATAAGAGAAAATCTCCCGCAGACGGAACCACAAACTGAACCACTCCTTCAAAGGCGGAGACGAAATACCGATCGGAAGCAGTG
Source organism: Bacillota bacterium (assembly GCA_021797415.1). The sequence goes on along the minus strand of JAJZZT010000273.1, from coordinate 5,045 downwards.
TACCACAATTCGACAAAGGGGTGCAGCGCCTGTCGAAACGGATCACACACTCCTCCGTCACCGTGGGGTTATGGTCTCCCACCATATGGCATATAATGATACGTGGCGGCATGGGGATAAACTGTCGATTTCGGTGAGTCGAGATAAAGCAAAAGAAGTGCTTCGACGATCAAAGGAGATGCTTGCATGGCTCAGATCCCTGAAGAGGTGAAACGCGTAATTCAGGAATATGACGAACGCCTGGGGATTGTGGACGAGATTATCCGAACAGGAATTGATGTTGCAGATTTAATTTGACTGCGATAGTGTACTTTTGAAAAAATAGCCAATACAGATCTCACAGGCAAGTTGACATACCGCGCTTCAGGCGCAGATTGTGACGCACAAGAGTTTGTGATGTATTGCCGCCTGACATCCCCTTTGGTAGCATAAACGTGACGTGCCGAGAGCGCGGATAGAAGCGGCGGTGACGAATGATGCGGAAGGCGGAGCAGCACCCAAACGACACGTCCCAGGTCCAGATCATCACGTACGACAGCGCGGAATGCACCTCCATCGAACAGGCAGACTGGAACCGCGAGCAGCGCCGCGTCTGGCTGTTCGTATACACCAAACCAAGACCCAGAGCAACCCCCTCTGCCATAGCACCCGATAGACACCCGGTCGACACAACTCGCCTGACCGACCCGATTGTCCAAGGCTTGATCTCCGTCGTCATGGTCACCTACAACTCCGCACAAGTCCTCCCCGCGTGCCTCAGCGCTCTTGAACGGTGCGACGGCGCGCGTGATCTGGAACTGATCATTATCGACAATGCTTCGTCCGATGACACATGGCACATCATTCAGTCGTACAGCGCGTCAGCCGAGTCTGAGTCGGAACCAGCTCGCGAGTTGACCCAAGGCGACGGCCCGCCGTTCGCCCGCATCGTCGCCGAACGCCTCGGGGAGAATCGCGGTTACGCGTCCGCAAATAATCGCGGACTTAAAAGAGCCGTGGGAGATCTTCTTCTGCTCCTGAACCCAGACACGGAGGTGGGCCCATACGCCATCCGTTCCTGCGCGTATCGACTGCGCCACTCAGGCAGCCGCTTGGGTTCCGTGACTGATCCCGCGGTCGTCACGAATCCAACGGCCGGCATGGTCGGTGCAATCAGCGCGGGTGCGCCCGCCATTGCGGTTGGCAGCGATCGACGAATCGGCGTCGTGGGATGCCAACTCCGACTCCCCGACGGACGTCTCGACCGTGCGTGCCGTCGATCGTTCCCCACGCTGTGGAGTAGTTTCGCCCGTCTCTCGGGGCTGTCCCTTCTGTTCCCGAAGGCCCGCCTGTTCGCTGGTTACAATCTCACCTATCTCCCGGAGAACGACAACTACGCGGTTGACTGCGTGTCCGGCGCCTTCCTGATGACCAGCCGCGATGTCTACGAAAGCGTCGGCGGGCTCGACGAGGACTACTTCATGTACGGCGAGGACATCGACTGGTGCTACCGCATCCGCGCAGAGGGCTACCAAATCTGGTACGAAGGCGCCGTAGTCACCGTACACCACAAAGGCGGAAATGGCGGCAAACGTTCCGCACAATCTTTGTATCACTTTTACAATACGATGTTGATCTACTATCGCAAGCACCACGCTGACCAGTATCCGGGATGGGTGACGTCGCTCCTGTCATTGACCCTACGGGGACTTTATGCAGGTCATGCAAGATTCTCCGGCATTCAAGCGAAACTGCAACGTACTCACACGCGCAGTGATCATCGCCGCGGCGAACGGTGATGACTTCCTCCGGCAAGGAGATTACAGGTGGAGAAGTGTCAGAACCCCGTGAGCGGTCGACTTGAGTTTCATCGCCTTATCCGCCATTCCCAGCGCTTCGCGCGCATAGACTCCCTACGCTCCGCCAGCCGGGCCAACACCTTTCGCGCCGCATCTGGGTGCAATGCGGCCAGCGAGAGAAAACGCGCGGCCTCCGCCACCAGCGACAGCCAGAGCGCCGGATGGCTCCGGGGAATGTATGTATAGAGCATGGACAACTGATTCGCAAACGAATGCGCGAGCACGTCATCGGAGACATTCCGGCCGCCGCCATCCCGTCCCCCGCGCCCCTTGCGCCAGCCGCGCGCGTGAAGCGCCGTGGCGTCCGGTTCGTAGACAAACACCCACGCGGCCAGTCCGGCGCGCCAGCAGAGGTCCACATCCTCCTTATAGGCGAAGAATGTCTCGTCAAATACGCCCCCGCGCGCGGACATTTCATCAAGGAACGCCCCCGTAAACAGCGCCGCGGCGCCACATACGCCCCAGACGAGTTCGCGTTCGTCATACTGGCCTTCATCCCGGCGGCCCGATCCGCGGTCCCGCGCGTGAAACAACACTCCCATGCTGAGCCCGGCGCTGTCCAGAACGGCGCCGGGCTCAGCGGCGGCCGGGCTGCCGCCGGACGGGCCGCCGGCCACACTCAAGGACGGCCCGGATGCAGTACGCCGCATCCCTTCAGACAGAGGGCCAGCGCCGGTTTTCTTCACCTCTCCGCCGGTTTGCGCGGGCGGGCGCAGCAATTTCCCCGCCGCGCCCGCCACAAGCAGCCCCGTCTGCATCCGGATGCCCTCGATCGCCCCGATGCACCGCTCCACGTAGTGTGGATCCAGTTGCACATCCGGATTGAGCGTCAGCACGAACGGCAGCCCGTCCCGCAACGCCAGCGCGAAACCCTGATTGTGCGCGGCGGCATAGCCGGCGTTCTCCGCGTTTTCGATGACGGTCAGCGGCATTTCCCGGTCCGTCCTGTCCCATGCGGCGCGGGCGGCGTCCACCGAGCGGTCGGCCGAAGCATTGTCGATCAATACGACGCGCAACGCCACATTTGCCTGATGCGCGACGGACATCAGGCATGGCTCGATGACATCATGACTGTTGAAGGTGACGATCTGAATCTGACACAGCGCTTCTCCGGCCAGTTCTTCGGCTTCGGAGCCTATTCCCGTGTCAATACGCATTCTTGTTCCGGAACCCCTTTGCGATCGTCAGTAGGACGATGCGCAAGTCCCACACGAACGACCATTCCTCAATGTATCGGAGATCGTACTGGATGCGCTCCTCAATGCTCGTGTCACCGCGCAGGCCATTGACCTGCGCCCACCCCGTGATGCCCGGACGGACACGGTGTTTCAGCATGTACATGGGTATGTCCCCACGAAATTGCTCGACAAACTTCGGACGCTCGGGCCTGGGCCCGATGACGCTCATATCGCCCCTGAGCACATTCCAGAATTGCGGCAGTTCGTCCAGGCTCATGCTGCGCAAAAATCGCCCGACAGGCGTGCGGCGCGGGTCAGCGACGACCGTCCAGCCCTCGTTATCTTCAAAAACGGCGGACGCCGCCACTTCGGACGCCGTCACCCTCCGTGACGACTTATCTGCAGCGACGTTTTCCTGCCGCATGGTGCGGAACTTGTACATTTTGAACGGCCTGCGGTTCTTGCCCAGACGCACCTGCGAATAGACGACCGGTCCGTGCGAACTCCAGCGGACAGCCAGGGCGATGAGCAGCAGGATTGGGCTGCCAAGCACCAGGACACAGAGCGAAAAGACAATGTCAAACGCCCGCTTGAACATGACATTGACCGCCTCGTCCAGGGGCGTGTAATCCGGGTCGATGATCGGCAGCCCGGCGAACTCCTCGATCCGCGGCCTGCTCGGCAGAATGCCGAGAAAGTCGGGAACAAAGATAGCATGCACACCGTGCGACTCCGCGATTCGCAACAACTTCGGCAGCCAGTGGCTCTCTTCCGGCGGGACCGTGAGAACGAGATGGTCAACGATATTTTCGGATAAAATACGGCCGAGTTCGTGAATTGTGCCGAGACAGGCCAATTCCCCGAGCGCCGGGTGCGCCAACTCCCCCCCGGCCGGGAGTCCACCCGGCGCCGGCTCCTCCTGCACGGGCGACGATGCCCTCACTGCCAGTGCGCTTTCTCCTGCCGAGTCCCACAGTGACGCATGTTCCGCTCGTCCACCCTGCGCGACCCCCTCATACGCAGCCGCCGCGCCTGCCGGCATGTCCGATGAGGGGGTTTCTGTGACAGCCAGATAGCCGAGAGCCGCGAAGCCAAATTCGGGGTGTTGGTGGATGTGTTCAAGAAAGTGGCCTGTCGCCTTGGTTGCACCCGCGAAAACGAGATACTTGCGGTTCAACCCGCGCCTGCGCGCCACCCGCAGCATCTGCTGGAGAATCGAGCGGAACAGCAGGGAGATCCCCCAGGACAGCAGGACGAAAAAGATCAGGAACGTCCGTGAATAATGCACCTGTTTATTGAAAAAAAGGACGCTCATGATCACCAGGACCATGAAGAAGGCCGCTTTGACCAGTTGAGAACTGAGAACGCGCCGGGAACTGTTGCGCGTCGTGCCGTACAGCCCGAACAGGGCCGCGCCCGCCACAAACGCCGGAACCGCGTAAACCATGATGGACATGTACGCCAGGAAAGGAAGCGCATGAAACTGCGGCAGGGGAGTGCGAAAACGGAACAGCCAGGCGATCAGGAGTGCGATGATCACCGCCAGACTGTCCAGCATCGCGTACAGTTTTCCGAGAAGCGACTGATACCTGCGCAGCACCCGTATCCCTCCTCAAGCGTTGCGGACAACCCACCCGTCCTGAAAGATCACTATCTATGATAATACAAAGTTCGCGATTTTTCGAAGGGAAAACGCCCGGGCGCATACGATTTCCTGAAAATACTGCCTGCCAGCAACTATCTTCCCGTCTGGGAGACGCGCCGCCTCCTGCCGATTACTTCTTCTTCTTGACCGCCGCCTTCGCGGACGGACTATGCGGCGGGCTCTGCAGGCCCTGCAGGTACTTGTACTCCAGCGCCGATCCCTGATTGCTCTGCAGGTTGGCAAGATACTTCTTCATCTGCGCGTTCGGTTTCCCTGGGTGCAGGTGCGCGTTGTCCAGGACCGTGTCGATTTCGTAGAGGTAGATGGCCGCCTGGTCGCGATTGGTCTGCAACAGAGGGTTCATCACTGCCAGCGACGCCCTGT
>JAJZZT010000366.1 GCA_021797415.1 Bacillota bacterium | reverse complement strand
GAATCGCGCGGATGAAGGAGCGCAGGATGAAGATGCAGAACGCCTGGCCGCCGGCGATATAAGGAAGGATGAGTCCCCACACGTTGTTGAGCAGATTCAGCGACTTGATTTCGAGAAAGAGTGGAATCAGCGTGAGAAACGACGGGATCATCAACAGTCCAAAAATGGCGTAAAAGAGCCATTCCCGTTCAGGGAATTCGAGCTTTGCGAACGCGTATGAGGCGAGCAGCGCGCAGGCCAGCATCCCGAACACGCTGACGACGACGATAAAGACCGTTCTGCCGTATGCGGGACCTGTCGCTTGGAGCGCAAGAGCAAAATTGATCCACAGCGGATGAGCCGGCCATACAAACGGCGACGCCGTCGTCTGTTCCCCGGTCTTTAACGCATTGACAATCATGAACACGATCGGATAGATGGTCAGTGCGGCCAGGACGATCAGCATAGCGTGAATCCACACGGGAATTCGAAGAAGTTTTGCGTTCATGATTCACATCCCCCAATTCCACATTTTACGCTTCAGATTGGAAGTACCGGATGTTTAAAATGGTGAGCACCATGATGATGACGAACAACAGGAAGGCGATGGCCATGCCATAGCCGTACTGATCGTACTGGATCGCCGTCTGGTACATGTAGAACACCGGCGTGGTCGTGGCGTCTCCCGGTCCTCCGCTCGTCATGAGCAGGGGGACGAGCAGGTTTTGGCTGACGCCGATGATGGACAGCACCAGCAGGAGCTTGATCTGCGGCCGCACCAGCGGGATGTCGATAGACCAGACGCGCCGCAAAGAGGATGCGCCATCAACGGCCGCGGCGTCAAATAATTCCGGGGGGATGTTCTGCAAACCGGCGTAATAGATGAGCAGATTGAAGGCGTTGATCCAAGGGAATCCCATGAGGATCACGGCCCACAGAGCGGTGTGTGGATTGCCGAGCCAGGCGTGCGTATAGTGGCTGAGTCCCACGGACTGGAGCAGGGCGTTCAGGACTCCCTGCGGCTGGTAGATGTACTGCCAGATCAGAATGGTCACCACGGTGGGAAGCACGAATGAGAGGACAAAAATGGTCCGATAGATGTACTGGACGCGTTGGCTCTTAAGATGAAAGATGAGTTCTGCCGCGATAAATGGCGGTATGAGCGCCAGGGGGATCCCGATAACCGTCCACAGTGCGACGTGGCGCACGGACGCCCAAAGGATCGGATCCTGGAATGCCTGCGTGAAGTTGGCCAGTCCGATCCATGTCGGCGGATTGAATCCGTCCCACTGGGTGAATGCGCCAACCAGCGCCCGTATAGCAGGATAATAGCTGAATCCGGCGATGAACAGGAAAGAGGGGAGCAGGAACAGGTATGCGATAAGGCGCCGTCTGTTCACCCCGCTGCGGCCGCGGCGAGAAATGGAGGACGGCGCTTTGGACTGTATGGACAAGCTCACGGCGGCACCTCCTTTACAGCTTTTTTGACAATGACTTCTGCTGGGGGACATGTGGAAAACCAAATTTTGTAAGGCAATGCGGGCCGGTCAGGCGTTTGACTAACGCCTCAAACGCCCGCTCCAAACGAGTCCGCCTGCCCTTCAAAGACTGGATCCCATGTCCCCAGGCTCCTGCTCGGACACCGCTATCGCTAAACTCGCGACGAGCAAAGGGATGCTGGCGACCCAGAAAACCTTATCCATGGTGCGGAACCCGCCGGGCAGAGGGCTGGCGATGGTCGGCAAACCTGCACAGCCCCCTGTCGCGCAACCCACCGGGGTTTATCAGAAGTGAACGTGGTTGGTGATCACGTATTGCTGCACGGCCTGTTGCACGATGCTGTCAAACTGCTGCTTCGCCTGCGAAAAGCCGATGTGGCCTGAAACATATTCCTGGAAGAGCTGAGTGATGCGGTTTGACGCCTCCGGCGACAGATCGCTGAATCCGAAGCAGACATAAAACGGCTTCTGGATCTGCGCCGCCAGGGAGGCGTTGACGGCAAGCGGCTTCGTGCCTTTGAATGTCGGGACAAACGAACCGAGCTGGTTCACGATCGCCTGATCCCAGTACGGCGTTGAGAAGAAGCGCACCCAGTCCAGCACCGCCTGAAACTTTGCCGGGGTCATGGTGCTGTCCGCATGCTGCGTGGGAATGGAGTAGGAGAACGCGGCGCTCGGTCCGCCGACGGCACCGGAGCTGTCCAGGTTGGTCGCATAGGGCGACGAGCCTTTCAGGCTCGGGAAATTGAAGGAACCGTAATGGAACTTGACGGGCGGCGGTCCCTGCAGGGTGTTTGGCGTCCATGAGCCCTGGTAGGTCATGGCAACCTTGCCCGCCGCAAACGTGCTCTCGCCGCTCGGGGCTCCTGTCGGCGGATTGATCGCCGATACGTTTGTGACATTCTTGTCCCAATAGTTATACAGTTCTTTCATCACGGGCCACCAGCCCATGATGCGGGGATTGGTGGCTGGATTCAGGAAACCGGCATGGTAGCCCATGACCTCGTCATAGGCGCTGATGACTCCCGCGGAATGCGGCGTGTAGGACGCCAGTTTCTGGAGTGTGCGCTGCCCGAGGTAGTTGCCGAGAAACAGGCGCGTATACCAGCCGTAGTTCGGGATGTTGGCCCCGGGAACGATGTGGTGGGCCTGCAGGGTCTTCACATCCTGGATCAGTTGGCTCCATGTCTTGGGGGTGGACTTGATGCCCGCCTTGGCAAAGAGGTCTTTATTGTAG
>JAJZZT010000460.1 GCA_021797415.1 Bacillota bacterium | reverse complement strand
GGGGAGCGCTTCAGGTAAACATCGCCGTTAATCTGTTCCATGCGCGACGACGTGATGAGCGGAATGGAGAACAGGCAGCCGACGAGAAACGCGATGATGCCGTACAAAACAGGGATGCGCATGACGGGAAACGCGAACATCAGGAAGCCTGTGATCATGCCGAGCGGCGGGATCATGATCTTTCTGGCCGACGTCGGATGTTTTGCCGCCCGCAGCCGTATCGCGATGACGGTGAGCGCGCCGACGATAATGACCACCGTACTGGCCAGTTGCAGTGTCTGGTTGGAAAAGGTCGGCACAAAGGCCCCCTCCTGTCTTGAAAATGTCTTGTGCCAGGCGCCGTCATCCCCCGCCGCCTGCCCCTTAAGGACTGGATCCCATGTCCCCTGGCTCCTGCTCGGACTCCGCTATCGCTAAACTCGCGACGAGCAAAGGGATACTGGCGACCCAGCTAGCCTTGTCCAGGGCGCTAAACTCGCCGGACATAGGGCAGGGCGACGGCCCAGCGAACCGGCAGTCTGTCATGCTCGTCTCATCATAGCGCAAGCCCGCTAAGGCATGAACTTCCAGCCACTAAACGCTTCGCGTTGTAGCGGCGGTTTCCGGCATCGTTGCCGGAGTTTCCTGGTTCTACGACCTGCGCGCAACCCGAGGATTTCTCGCACTGCGTCTTATCTAGATCTCCCCAGGGGACATGTGATAAACCAAATTTCGGCAGGCGAGTAACAGTAGATATAGCGTTTGACTAAAGCCCCAAACGCTATATCTGGGATCGAACCGCCTGCACAGGCGACTTTATGACATGTCCCCCCGGCGTGACTTAGGACCGTTCCGGCCCTAGTGCCCTAAGTTTAGCACAAAACACGAGGGCAAAGGCAACCCGCTTGATCCCCTCCTGGCGCTTCGCGCGGGGGAATGCGCGCAACTGACGTAAAGCCTCAAAACGGCCCATCTCCCCCTTCCTGGCGCTTCGCGCGGGGAATGCGCGGGCACTCCGTTGACGCGGCGGTTTGCCCGGGAAATATCCGCGCGAAAGGGCGCCGCACGCGGGATGGCTCATGTTCTCGGGAATATGGCCATGTTGTGACGTCGCTTGTGACGTTCGGCCATTGTGCTATCATGAGAAGAATTAAGGAAAGAAGGTCCATATGCTTGCCAATGGATGATATTTTTTTGCGCGCGTGCCGCGGGCAGCGGACATCCCGCGCCCCGGTGTGGTACATGCGCCAGGCGGGGCGCTACCAGCCGGAATACATGCGGATCAGGCAGAAATACGGTCTGCTGGAGATCTGCGAGCAGCCCGACCTGTGTGCGGAAGTGACCCTGATGCCCGTCCGCCAGTTGAACGTGGATGCGGCCATCCTTTTTTCCGACATCATGGTTCCACTCGCGCCCATGGGTGTGGATTTTCATTTGGAAAAAGATACAGGGCCGATCCTTGCCCATCCCCTGCGTTCCGCCGAGGATGTGGACCGGATCCGACCGCTGGAACCGCAGGAGCATCTGCCGCATGTCCTGCAGTCTGTACGGATTCTGCAGCGCGAACTCGCCGTTCCCTTGATCGGATTCTGCGGCGCTCCCTTTACGCTGGCCAGCTATCTGATTGAGGGTGGGCCTTCGCGCGACCATCTGCGCACCAAGATGCTCATACTGCGCGAACCGCGGGTATGGGAGCGGCTGATGGACAAACTGGCGGACATGGCCGTCACCTATCTAAGGGCGCAGGCGGCGGCGGGGGCGTCGGCCGTGCAACTGTTTGACAGTTGGGCGGGGAGCCTTGCCGCGGAAGATTTTGCCCGGTTTGTGTTGCCCGCCGTGCAAAAGGTGTTTCTTGCACTCGCTCCGCTCGACGTGCCCATGATCTATTTTGCGCTGGGCGCCGGCCACCTCTTTCCCCTGCTGCGTTCTTCCGGAACGACGGTTGTCGGCGTGGACTGGCGCATGTCGCTGACCGACGCGCGCAGGGTCCTTGGGCCCAGCGTGGCCGTGCAGGGGAATCTGGAGCCGGCGGCTTTGCTGGGGCCGTGGGACGAGCTGCGCCGCCGCGCGGCGGCCGTGGTGGAGGAAGGACGGCGGGAGCCCGGTTTTATTTTCAATCTCGGTCACGGGGTGCCGCGCCATGCGGAGGTGGAGACGCTGGAACGCCTGACCCGCTTTGTCCACGAGCACAGCGCCGAACGGGTCGACATTTCCCTGGAAGAGCAGTGATAATCCAAATTTCAGCAGGCGCGCTACAGTGCATTTAGTGTTCGACTAGAACCTTAGACACTAAATATGGGACCATTGCGCCTGCTGCACGGACTTTATCGCTGCTCCCCTGGAAGAGCCTGTTCAAAAAGGGGCCGGGTAAGCAGCGCTGTTCCGTCCCCGAAAGAGGTGATCCGATGATGGTTCCGACACCGCATGTCCTGCTGATGGCGTACGGCACTCCGGCCCGTCTGGACGAGGTGGAGGCGTACTACACGCATATCCGGCACGGCAGGTCTCCCGCTCCGGAGCAGTTGGCCCACCTGCTCGCGCGATACGAGGCGATCGGCGGACTGTCCCCGCTGCGGGAGATCACCCGCGCCCAGGCGGACGCCCTGGAAACGGAACTGCGCCGGCGCCGGTTGCTTCAGGGCGATGGGCGGGTGCATGTCGGCTTCAAGCATACGCATCCGTTTGTCGCCGACACGGTGCGGGCGATGGCGCAAGCCGGGATCACGCGCGCCGTGAGA
>JAJZZT010000413.1 GCA_021797415.1 Bacillota bacterium | reverse complement strand
AAAAAAGAGGGTCGACTTGATCAGGGAATGGTTGACCATCTGAAGAAATCCGCCCAGCGCGCCGATCGGGCCGAGAGAAAATCCGATTGCGATCATTCCCATATTTTCCGCGCTGGAGTAGGCGAAGAGCCGTTTGTAGTCATGCTGGGCGATCATCATGAGCACGCCCACGAGCACCGTGGCCACGCCCAGGATCAGCAGGGCGGTGTGCGCAAACCAGTATATCCCCCCCGCATCCGCGACGGACAGGAAGCGCAGAATGCCGTAGAATGCGCAGTTGAGCTTGATGCCGCTCAACATCCCGCTGATGGGGGACGGCGCCTGGCTGTGCGCGTCGGGCAGCCAGAAGTGAAACGGGGTCAGACCTGTCTTTGCGCCGTAGCCCGCAAGCCCGAGCACAAATGCCAACTGGAGCGCTTTGGGGGAGATGTGCGGAGCGACCTGCCGCAACGCCGACCAGGTGGACGCGACCGCCTGGTCGGGTTGCGCGAACAGCAGGAGCAGTGTGCCGAACAGGGCGCACAGGCCGCCGAATTCCATGATCATGAGATACTTCCACGACGCTTCGATCGTGCGCTTGGTGCGGTGGAAGTCGACCAGCAAAACGGATGCCAGCGCCGTGGCCTCAATGAACACCCAGGTCAACACGACGTTTTCCATCAGGGGAACGCCCACCAGGGTGAAATAAAAAGTGAGGACCAACAGGAAATAGGTGCGGGAACGGCCTTTGTCCGCAGGATGGCGGAATTCCGCCGTCTTCATGTAATGGGTGGAGTACAGTGTCGCGGTGAATCCGACAAGCAGGGTGATGCATGTGACGAACAGACCCGTCCCGTTCAGCCGGAAAATCCCCGCGAAGGCCCCCCAACTCCGCCCGTAGAGTCCCACAAGGCGGCCCAGCACGACCAGGAGATTCGCGCCCGTCACGCACGTGGCGGTCCACGGCGCGTTCAGGGACGGAAAAATCAGCAGGCCGAGAATGCCGGCCAGGGGAATGATCAACAGCAGCGGGATCCAGAACATCTCCTCACCCCCTCAGTTCACTGAAGTCATCCAGGCGTTCGCTGCCGTACGAACGCAGCCGCAGGCGCAAAAAAGCGAGCAGTCCGGCGGCTACGGCCACATCAATGAACACGGCGTAGTCGCCCGCCAGCGGAATGCGGCTGAGCGTCAGCCCTGCCAGCAGATCCAGTCCGTTGTCCGCCGTCAGGACACCCATGAGTTGCTGCGGCGCCTCGTGGCGGCTGAAGATGGTGCAGAGTCCGATCAGCAGGGTCGCCAGCGCCAATCCCGGCAAGAACCCGACCGCGCCGCCGACGACCGTGCCTGCGCCGATGCCGAAAGCGGCCAGCACAAGGCACAGCGCGATGACGTAGGAAGGATTGAACAGGACCTGGCGGGCGGGCCCTGGCGCGTCCGCAGGGGCGAACGTCCTGCCGATCAGGTACGGGATCGCCAGAAGGCGGATCACGATCAGTCCGAGCAATGCAATCCACATCGACACAGCGGCAAAGTGGATCGCTTCCGTCAAATAGACGATGGCCACAAGCACCGTCTGCAGCCGGTATCCGCGCAGGGCGACGCGCAGTTCGTGCGAGACAGCGATGTAGATCCCCAGCAGCGCCGTCAATAGAAAGACCCACGCCAAAAGGCTCATGACCGTTCTCTCCTTGATCTCGACATCACAGACTGGAAAGGTGCAACACGATGGCCAGCGCGGCGCACAGGGCGCCTCCCGCCATGAATTCGGCGATGCGCAGCAGACGCAATTTCCCAAAAGACGATTCGATCCAGACGACGACTCCGTCGAGGATCACGAGTTTGATGAACAGGGACAGGACGGCCCCCGCCACGGACAGCGGGGCGGCGCCGGGCGACAGGCCGAACGGGGAAGTGATGACATTCAGCAGGATGACGCCGAGGACGACGTACTTCATGCTTCCGCCCCACTCGATCAGTGCGAGATAGGGGCCGGAATAGTCGTAGACGCGGTTGTGGTCGATCATGGAAAATTCCCGGTGAGAAGAGGGATTGTCGACCGGGATGCGGCCGGTTTCGGCCAGAAAGACAGAGAAGAACGCGGCGATCAACAACAGGTGCACCGGCGACCAGCCGAGCGACTGCAGCGCCTGAGTGACCACGTACGGCAGCGTCGAGTGCGCGATGAAACTGACCGCGAACAACACCAGGATCAGGACGGGCTCCACGGTCATGGAGATGAAGCGGGCCCGCGTGTTGCCGACGCCGGCATAAGGGCTTGCTCCGGATATGGAACCTCCGAGCAGGAAGTAGGCGCCGAGGCCGAGGATGAAACCGGCCGACAGCATGTCGCCGGCAAACGCCATGAAGAGCGGTTTGGACGTGAGCACCGGGATGAGCAGCGTCACAACCAGGGGGGCGGCAAAATACAGGTATGGGGCGAAGTGGTAGAGCGGGCCTGCCTCATGCGGTACGAGATTCTCTTTGTTGAACTGCTTGCGCAGGTCCCGGTACACCTGCCATATGCTCGGGCCCCTCTTTCCCTGGACAAACTCCTTCATGCGGTCCAGGATTCCCTTGATCAGCGGCGAGACGAGCCAGACAAAGAGGACCTGCACGATCTGCACCGCAATCGTCTGTGTGAGCGTCATGGCTGTTCCTCTCTTTCAAAGTCCCTCATCTTCCCGGATGTGGTTGGCCATGCGTTCTCCTGGCGATGGGGATTGATCACATCTTCCC
>JAJZZT010000163.1 GCA_021797415.1 Bacillota bacterium | reverse complement strand
CGCGTGCCAACAGCGATTTCACTTCCTGCAGCAGCCCCTCTTCCATCATATGATCCACACGCTGTTCAATTCGCCCGTACAAAACGGGGCGCGGCATGGTCAATCCGACGAACACCGGGCGACACCACGCAGGCTCCGGCCGATAGCTTTGCGCCACAGTCCGTCCCGTGTGGTCGATGATCTCCAGGGCCCGCACCACGCGCCGGACATCGTGCGGATGAATCCGCAGGGCCGCCGTCTCGTCCCGCTCGGCCAGCATGTCGTGCAAAACGGTCGGCCCTTCGCGCGCCGCGCGCTCATGGAGCATGAGGCGCAGCGCGTCATCACGGGCCGTCTTCGTCAAATCCAGCCCGTCCACCAGAGCGCGGACGTACAATCCCGTCCCGCCCGCCACAATCGGCAGGCGCTCCCTGCGCGCGATGTCAAGGATGATCGGTCTGGCCATCTCGATGTATTGATGAACCGTGAACGCGCTCGTGGGTTCCACGACATCCAGCATGTGATGCGGAATATTGCGCCGTTTTTCCATAGGGATCTTGGCTGTGCCGATATCCATCTGGCGATAGACCTGCATCGAATCCGCCGAGACAATCTCTCCGTCCATCGCCTGCGCGACGGCGAGACTCAGTTCCGTTTTGCCCACGGCAGTCGGTCCGACAACGCACACGACAACCGGCAAATCCACCCGCCAACTCTCCTTTTCAGGAGCACGCGCAACCCTGATCAGACCCGCACGGCCACCTCTTCAAATGACAGCTTCCAAAGGACAGCTTCCGTCCGCAACACGACAGAATCGGCCTCACTTGCGCCAGAGCAACCCGTACGCCACCTTCCCGCTCTTGCGGTCGACGTGCGGAATCCTCCATTCGCGCCACCAAGCGCTGTCCCCGCGTCCCTTGACCACCACAACCCGCCGCGCGACGCGCAGCGCCTGCGCCAGATCGGATTGCGTGACGCTCGACAACTCCGCAAAGTCGCGCATCCGTTGCAGCGAATGCGACCCTTCGACCGGCGCGTCAAACATCGGGTCAAAATATACAATATCATAGCTGTCGTCCGGCAGCACGGCGAGCGCCGAGCGAAACGGAGCACAGCGCACATCCAGCCTGCGCAGCGCCGTGTCAAACGCCGGTACGCCCGACTCATAGGTCACACGCCCGATGGCGAGCAACTGGGCGATCTCCGGCCGCACCTCCAGGGCCGTGCAACTTCCCTGTGGTCCGATCGCATGGCTTAAGACCACGGCATCCGAACCGAGTCCCGCCGTGCAATCCAGGATGCGGTCACCGGGACGCACGTCCGCCAGAGCAAGCAGGCGGTCATCCCGGCTGTCCTCGCAAAGCCGCTTGATCCGCACCAGAGCCATCCCGGGATGGTAAGACAGCGGTAAGCCGCCGCCCCGCCGATGGAGCGAGGGCTGCCCTTGGACAGGCCAGACCAGAAGATGACGAAACGGTTCTGTACGAAACAACTCCGCGATCGAACGGTCGCGCCGGGAAACAAACGGCAGTCCGGCCTGCGCCGCGCGTTCCCGCACCACATCGACCGCCCCGGCACGGACATTCCCTGCCGTCGTGACCAGCAGTCCCTCAGGCGCTGCGGCAGCATCCTGAAAATTTCTCAGGAGAAAGGGGCGTGCGGGATTCACATCGATCGCCCGAATTCCCGTTCCAACCGGGTTCTCGTGATGCGCAGCGCGGTGGGGCGGCCATGCGGACACGTCAGCGGATTTTCCAGCGGAGCGAGCGCTTGCAGCAGCGCGTCCATCTCCATCATGCTCAAGCGTCGGTTGGCCTTGACGGCCGCCTTGCAGGAACGCAACACGATGCGCTCCTCCAGCCACAGATGGTCTGGCAATTCACCGTGTTCCACCAGTTCCGCGAACGTGTCGCGGACAAGCCGTTCCAGATCCAGCCCTTCCCAGATGTGCGGAATTGTGCGCACCAGAAACGACCGCTCGCCGAAGGACTCGTACCGCAGTCCGACCAGCGCCGCCTGCGAAGCCAGCGCCGTCAGGGGCGCCACCTCCTGCGGCCGCGTCTCGACCGTCAGTGGAACAAGCAGTTCCACAGGCCGCACCTGGCCATCCGCGAACGCTCTGCGGAACTTTTCGTACAATACCCGCTCATGCGCGGCGTGCTGATCGATCAAATAGACCGCATCGTCGTCCTCTGCGACGATGTACATATTCATCACCTGCGCCACCGGGCGCAAAGCGCTGTGCGGGTGCTGTGCGGCGGAATCCGAGATGCCGGAACCAGAGACACCGGAATCCGAGATGTCAGAACCTGAGATGCCGGAACCTGTTGGGCCGGAACCTGAGACTGCGGACGGCACATCAGGGAGCCGTGCGTCCACCACTGTTTCCGGCGCGCCCGCCGCCCACTCGCCATAAGCCCGGAGCGGCTCCTGTACCTGCATCGCCACCTGCACTGATTCCTCCATAGGCGGGCCGGCCGACCTGTCGCGTTTCGGTGTCCAACCCTGCCCACGGGATGGCCTTGCGGCGTCCGATCCGTCATGGACGGCATCCGCCGCGCTTTGCGACGGTGTCTGCCCAGGATCATCCGTGTCCGCCGCAGGGCCGACCACCGCGGCGCGCCGGCCGAAAAGTCGCATGTCCGGAACCCCGGCCCCCGCCTGAATACCCGTCTGAGTGGCCTGCCTCACCAGTTCCTGGATATCTTTTTCCTCGCTGAATTTGACCTCCCACTTGGCGGGG
>JAJZZT010000290.1 GCA_021797415.1 Bacillota bacterium | reverse complement strand
CGAGCGCATAGGCCACCACGCGCGCATGGTCTGCGACAAACAGGATCAGGTCGCCCGGCCGCGCCATGGATTGCGCGACAATGCCGGACAACTGCTCCGGCGTGAAAAACTTGGCGATCGGCGAGCGCACGGCGCCGCCCTCCTCGACCGCCATCCACGCAAGCCCCTTCGCCCTGTAGCGAGCGGCCAGCTTGCCCAGTTCCTCGATCTCCTTGCGGCTGTAGGAACCGCACCCCGGCACGACCAGGGCCTTGACCCGTCCTTTGCGCGCCAGCGCATCGCCGAACACTTTGAATTCACTGCCGGCCACGACCGACGACACATCGCGCAATTCCAATCCGAAACGAAGATCGGGTTTGTCCGATCCGAAACGTTCCATCGCCTCGCGGTAGGTCAACCGCAAAAACGGCCTCTCCAACGAGACGCAAAGCACGTTCGCGAACAGTTCCGCCACCATCTGTTCCATCAGGTTGAGAATGTACTCCTTGTCGGCAAACGATACCTCCATGTCGAGCTGGGTAAATTCCGGTTGCCTGTCGGCGCGCAGGTCCTCGTCGCGAAAACAGCGCACCAGTTGAAAATAGCGCTCATAGCCAGCCACCATGAGCAACTGTTTGAACAGTTGCGGCGACTGTGGCAGCGCATAAAACTCGCCCGGCCGCAGGCGGGACGGCACAAGATAGTCCCGCGCGCCCTCCGGCGTGCTCTTTGTCAGATACGGCGTTTCTATTTCCAGGAATCCGTGTCCGTCCAGAAAGTCGCGCACACTTTTCATGACGCGATGGCGCAGTTGCAACGTCTTTTGCATCTGCGGCCGCCGCAGGTCGAGATAACGATAGCGCAGGCGCACGGCCTCATCCACCGGACCACTGTCCTCCATCGCGAAAGGCGGCGTTTTCGCTGTATTCAATACAGTGAGTTCGCGCACCAGCACCTCGATTTCGCCCGTCTCCACCTTCGGGTTGACGGAGTCTGCGTCACGCGCGACCACGGCACCTTTCACGGCGATCACGTATTCACTGCGCAGCCTGTCGGCGCCATAAAGCGCCTCCTGGCTGATATCCGGGCGAAACACCAGTTGCACAACCCCCGACCGGTCCCGCAGATCGATGAACACCACGCCGCCCAGATCGCGCCGCCGCGCCACCCAACCGGCGAGCGCGACGTCTTGCCCCGCGTGCTCCAACCGCAACTTTCCGCTCTCATGCGTCCGCTCCAACGTTTTCCTCTCCTCTCTCCCGCCTGTTCGCCAGAATCTGCGCCACGTGCCCGGCCACATCCCGGAACATGACGCCCGACTGCCGCTTCTCCACCAGATCGCGCACCGCGGCCGTCCCCGCCGCCGCCTCGTCGTCGCCGCACAAGACCGCCACGCGAGCCCGCAGGCGATCCGCCGTCTTCATCTGTGCCTTAAGTCCGCGTTTTGTATAGTCGACCTCCGTCGCGATGCCCGCGTCGCGCAACTCCCTTGCCACCCGCACCGCCGTCATGCGCCCGCTTTCACCAAAGCCGACGACGTACGCATCGACGGTGTCCTCTCCCGTTTCCGGGACTTGGTTGGCGCGCCGCGCGAGCATCAGGCGCTCCATGCCGCCGGCAAAGCCGACGCCCGGCGTATCCGGCCCCCCGAGCGTGCGCACCAGACCGTCATAACGGCCGCCGCCAAGGATCGTGCTCATCGCGCCGATGCTGTCCTCCATGAATTCAAACGCCGTTTTCGTATAGTAATCCAGCCCGCGCACCAGGACCTTGTTCACCACATACGGCACGCAAAGCGCGTCCAGTCCCTCCCGCACCTGCGCAAAGTGCGCCGCGCAGTCAGCGCACAGGTGGTCCGTGATCGTCGGGCTGTGCGCCACGATCGGCTGATCGCGGTCAATCTTGCAGTCAAGCACACGCAGCGGATTTTTTTCCAGCCGCCCCTGGCAGTCTGTACAGAGCTTGTCGCGCGCGGGCATGAGGTGCGCGAGCAGCCGTTCCCTGTGCTCTTTGCGGCAGACCGGGCAGCCGACTGAGTTGATCTCCAGCCGCAGCGAACGCACGCCCGCCGCGCGCAAAAAACGGTCCGCCAATTCAATGATCTCCACGTCCAGCCGCGGGTCTTCCGACCCCAGCGCCTCGACGCCGTACTGCTGGTGCTGCCGGTATCGGCCCGCCTGCGGTTTTTCGTAACGGAAGATCGGCCCCATATAGTACAGTTTCAGCGGCAGCGGCCCGCCGTACCACTTGTGCTCGACAAACGCCCGCGCCACGCCCGCCGTGCCTTCCGGCCGCAGTGTGACACTGCGGCCGCCGCGATCGGTGAATGTATACATTTCCTTCTGCACAATATCGGTCGTATCGCCGACGCCGCGTTCATACACCTCCGTATGCTCGAAAACAGGCGTGCGAATCTCCCGGAAATGATAAACGTGAAAGGTAGAGCGCAAAAGCGCTTCGACTTCCTGCCACTCCCGCGCCTCGTCCGGAGTCAGATCGCTTGTCCCGCGCGGCTTTGCATACTCTGCCACGGTTTCATCCCCTCGTTTCGTGCATGACGCTCCGCTTAAAGGACATGCCCGCATAAACAGAAAGACACCATCCGTCCCGAGGGACGGGCGATGTCTCTCACCCGCGGTGCCACCCTGCTTTCCGTCGCGCCTCCCGTCCGAACCGAAATGGACGGCGCGCCACAGCGCTCGTTTTGGATAACGGGACTGCCATCCCGGTCGCTATTTGCATAGGACATCTCCCAGGTGTTCTTCC
>JAJZZT010000446.1 GCA_021797415.1 Bacillota bacterium | reverse complement strand
CCTGTGCTCGGCTTTCTCTCCATCACCGTGACGTTTTTTCTCGGGTTGTTCCCCGGCAGCCTGCTTGGCGCGGAATTTGCCTCCATTTTCGTCATCTTCACCGCACAGGCGTGGAACATCACGTTCAGTTTCTACCACTCCCTGACGACCATGCCAAAGGATCTGCGCGAAGCGGCCGCCATCTACCGTCTGCGGCCGTGGGCGCGCTTTATAAAACTGGAAGTCCCCTATAGCATGATCCCGCTCATCTGGAACAGCATGATGTCGTTCGGCGGTTCCTGGTTTTTCCTCACCGCGTCCGAAACCATCACAGTCCTGCACTACAACATCCATCTTCCCGGCATCGGATCCTATATCGCCGAAGCGCTGCGCAAAGGAAACGTCACCGCCATCCTGTACGGCATCGCGATGATGACGGCGGTCATCGTCGCGGTCGACCAGTTCCTGTGGCGTCCGCTCGTCGCGTGGTCACAAAAATTTAAAATGAATCTGAATGACGACACTGCTGTCCAGACATCCTGGTTTCTGCATCTGATCCGGCGTTCGGAGTGGCTGCGCGCGCTGTTCCGAACGGTCGCCGCCCCATTGCAGGCGCGCTTTGCCGACCGCACCGCACACCGCAAGGAAGTGCGCCGAACGCCCGCGGAGGCAAGGCGCCGGGCGCGCCTTGCCTCCGTCGTATCGCGCGTCGTCCTTGCGGCGCTGCTGCTGCTCGCGCTGTACTTTTCGATGGACGCCGTGCGCGTGGTGGCCAAACTCGGCCTCTCCCAGGTGTTACACGTCGTCAAACTCGGTTTTTACACGTTTCTGCGCGTGATTGCGTCGACTCTGCTCGGCGCCCTGTGGACCGTCCCGGCCGGTGTGGCCATCGGCCTGCACCCGCGGCTTTCCCGCATTGCGCAGCCCCTGGTGCAGATCGCCGCGTCCTTTCCGTCCAATGTGCTCTATCCGCTGATCGCCATCGCTTATGTCGCGGGGCGCGTCAGCCTCAACATCGGGTCCATTCCGCTCATGATGCTCGGAACGCAGTGGTACATCCTGTTCAATGTCATTGCGGGCGCCATCGCCATCCCGAATGATCTTAAAGAAGCGTCATCCATCCTGCGCTTGCGCAGGATAACCTGGTGGAGGACATTTATCCTGCCCGCCATCTATCCCTCGCTGATCACCGGGGGCATCACGGCAACCGGCGGCGCCTGGAACGCCAGCATCCTCGCCGAACTCGTCTCTTGGCGCCACTACACGCTGACGGCGAGCGGCCTCGGCGCGTACATCACGGAAGCCACCACAAACGGGGACTGGGCGCGCATCACCTGGGGCATCGCGGTCATGTGCATCTTCGTCGTACTTGCCAATCGTTTCATCTGGCGGCCGCTCTACCGCCTTGCCGAAACAAAGTACCATTTAGGGGAGCAGGGATAAAGACCACTGTGCAGGCGCAGTAGTGATAAAGTCCACTGGGGACACTGTCCGGAGGGGTGCGAGATGATCCAGCGAACGGCAAGAGGAGCGCCGATGATTGAAGCCCACAGCGTCACAAAGGATTTTGAAGGCGAAAACGGCAACCGAATCCGCGTGCTGAGCGACATCGACCTGGAGATTACGGAAGGCGACTTCGTCGCGCTGCTCGGCCCGTCCGGCTCTGGCAAATCCACTCTTTTACGCATCATCGCCGGTCTCGTGCAGCCCACAAGCGGCCAGGTGCTGTACCGGGGGCATCCGTTTGCCGGCACCAATCCCGGCGTCAGCATGGTATTTCAGTCCTTTGCGCTGTTTCCCTGGCTGACCGTGCTGGAAAACGTCGAACTCGGCCTGCGCTACGCGCCCATCACACGGCAGGAAAAACAGGAGAAAGCGATTGCCGCGATCGACATGATTGGACTGGACGGATTCGAGAGCGCCTACCCCAAAGAACTGTCGGGCGGCATGCGGCAGCGTGTCGGTTTGGGACGCGCGCTCGTCATGGAGCCCGACATCCTGCTCATGGATGAACCATTTTCCGCCCTGGACGTGCTGACGGCGGAAAATCTCAAACGCGACCTGTTGGAATTGTGGCAGGAGGGCAAGATACCGACAAAGGCCATTGTCCTTGTGACCCACGGTATCGAAGAGGCAGTGTATATGGCCGACCGCGCGCTGGTTCTGTCCCGCGATCCGGCGCGCATCGTGCATCGCGTCCAGATCAATCTGCCGCACTGGCGCGAGCGCAAATCGGAGCCGTTCACGCGCCTGGTGGATGAATTGTACTCCATCCTGACGCAGCATAAAGACACGCGCGCACTCATGCAGGAAGCGAGCCACGCGCTGACGGGACGGAAACTGACCACGTTGCCGAACATCTCCGCCGGAGCGGTGACAGGGTTCATCGAACTGGTGGACGATCTCGGCGGCAAAGTGGACCTGTACAAAATCGGCGAGTCGCTCGCGTTCGATCTGGAGGATCTCCTCCCGATCGTCGAAACGTGCCGCATTCTTGAATTCAGCAACGTCACGAGCGGGGATTTCGAACTGACCGACACAGGCAAACGACTGGCCGACGCCACCGTCCTGGAGCGCAAAACCATGTTTCGCGAACAGATTTTGCGCCATGTGCCGTTTGTCGAACGGATCCTGTGGGTCCTGCAATCCAAACGCAACAGTCAGATGCCGCGCGAGTTTTTCCTGGAAATCCTGCAAAAGAGCCTCGGCAAGGAAGAAGCGGAGACACAGCTCGATTCGCTCATCACCTGGGGACGGTACGCAGAACTGTTC
>JAJZZT010000139.1 GCA_021797415.1 Bacillota bacterium | reverse complement strand
CGGGACAGCGTACCTTGACAGCCTCAACCCGCAACATACATGGTAGAGATTGCATGGAGGTGGTGAGACGCTATCGAACGGCGAGGGGCTTGACAAAAGAGTTTACACAAAACTATTGACAGACCCGAGCGCGCATAACGGTTCCTTATGACCTGTTCTGGAATGGAGTGGCCACTTGCCTGAACACGGGTAGCCACTCGCGATACATGAAGTTCGACGTCGGACAGAGCAACATAATACAGAGTAATCTCAAAACCATGATTCTTCGCAGTCTGCATTTGTCTCACAGCATTGCCGCCGGCAAGTGTTGTCTCCACCGAAAAACCACGCTGCGTATGAATGCACTTTTCAACCCGCTTGATCACCTCACGGCCAGCAGCCCAGTTAGCCTTTTCTGGCGAAGCCGGATTGATCTCCTTGGCAATTGCGTCGGCGTCAATTACCTCGCCTAAATATAGGTGCTGTAAAAATACCGAGGTGATCGTACTCTTACCGGCGCCGTTCGTTCCGGCGAGGACAGTCATCAAGGGGCGACTATTCATCGAATTGGACTTCCCTCTGACATCCATTTTCATCGCGGATGATTTCGTATTTGGTTCCGTCGGGATATTCCCGTATCAGCCTTTTGTTTACCTCATACACAATGGACGTTCCGGATGATTTCGCTTTAAACTTGGCCAAGTCAACGACCTTCTTCAGCATCTCGTTGAGATCGTGAACACTGGGCACATTCGCAGGATAGTTCATACTGGGTGCGCTCCCATCTGCATGGTCTGGATAGTCATACAATACCACAGTGATCCTTAAAGCGCGCTGGTGCTGTGCCTTGATCAGCCGTCACCCATCGACCGATGTAGGGAACTCAACAGTTGCGCCCCCCAAAATGAAGCCGCCGCGTCTCCGATAGGTGCTTTAGACCCCAGTCCTCGCCTCCACCAAAAAACCCGCGTAAATAGCGGGTTTTCGCCTTATGAAGAACGCATCGAGCTTACGAATAAACTCGATTTCCAGTCCGTGATCGCGCGCGATCTGCTCTGCGTGTGCACGCAGCTCTTCGCGCCTCGTATTCGCCCAGTCCGGATAGTCGAAGACCTTGATCTGGTTCTGATACAAATAGGCGGTCATTCCACCGTCAAAGCAAAGCTCAGGGATGTTTCCGTGAATCACATCCGGTCGTAGCAAGAAAGAACGCCTTTGATTTTTTTCTTGTATCGCTCGGATAGTAACATTGTTTAGCTCCCATGTCGTTGTCTGATATACCCCTTCTACTTCGACATGGGTTTACAAAAACCCTATTGGTTCCGGCTCGTCCGGGTTAGGCATGGGGAGTGGTCACATGATCTGAGAGCCAATCTGCGATGGATTCGACGGACAGATGCGTCTCGGCAACGCTGACGACAAAATCCTCAATCTCTTTGTGCGCAGCGGCAAAGGAGACGCCGTTAAAGTGCAGAAATAGTCCTACAGATGCAAAAGCGGTTCGTTTATTCCCATCGTGAAACGGGCGATTGAGTATCAATTAGTGAAGCATGGCCGATGCTTTCAATAGTAAAGTCGGGTAGGCATCGTTTCCGAACGCTGTGGTCTGAGGGCGAGCTAAAGCCGATTGAAGACCGCCAATATCGCGGACACCGTGTAGGCCGCCGAAGCGATCAATGACCTGAAAATGAATGTATAGAACCTCTCCGACAGTTAATAACCTCATCGGTGCGCCAAGCCTTTGAAAACATCGCCATATTCGGTAACGAATCGGTCTACAGCTTCATAGAACTCAGGAGCGATGTCAGAACTTGATTCCGGGATGGGGCGAACCACGATCTCACCCTTTTCATTTCGCGTGATTTGTACGGGTTGATCTTCGAGGTGCATTTCGCGAACCCAATCCGCAGGAATAGACACAGCGAAACTGTTTCCAGCCTTAAATATCTTCCGTACTTCCATTATTGTGGAATCTCCTTCACGCAATTTGTTACAACAATTATAACACAAAGGCCAATCCACTATTCATGATCCGGTGGACCCCGTTGTCAAGACAGTTTTGCAAGTATTTTTGTAGTGCGTTTTGCATCGACGGCTCTTGGTGATGGAGACGATGCATTGGTGAAACATACAGACACGGGGCGTTGGACCAGGAGGCGTTCCTGGTTTGGGCTTCAGTGTCGGGCGCAATTTCTCCGCTTTTCGTCCTGATGGTTTTTGACGAAAGATCATGGCCGGCGTACCGCACTTCTCATTCGTAAGGCCAATATAAACATCCACAGCAAAGTGAAGAGCAGGAAGAGTCGCTCGTCCAATCCCCCTCGATGATGCATCTTCGCCATGGCCAGAAGGGCAAGAATTGCGAGGATCGACAACGTCAACGCGACCGCTTTGAGCGATTTCAAGATGTCGGTCTGTGACAGGCTCAGCGAAAGGACCAATTCGCCAACAGCGACTGCAATGAACGCGATGAGGGCGAACAGGAGGTGAAGTTCCCCATGCCACGTGTGCGTGGGCAGCACCTTGGGATCATCCAGTATGTCGGTGTTGAAGAAGGCCAGCAAGAAGGAACAGACGCTCCATATCGCAAGAAAGACCAGTCCGACTCGCGACGCCGTTGACTTCGGCAGGATCCGGGAGAGAATGAGCACCATCAGAAACGACAGTACTCCCCGAACCATGAAGTTGATGTTCATGATAAAACCGTAGGGTCCAACGGCAAGGTCGCTTTCCGCCTGGCGGATGGGGCTGTAGTGCGGTGGCAGCATTTGCACGATGATGTCGAGGATCACATACACAATGCACCCAATGATGACCAGCAGGCTGTACAGACGGACACTGCGCAACGTCGACTCCGAAAGTTCCACAGGACCTTCCCCCCTCATTCGTCCTGCCTTGGTCTGACTAATTTTTGTTCTTCCGCTTTCTGGGATACCTTCTCATCGGCGAACCAGGTTTCCAAAGTCCGTAGTTCCACATCAAACAGCTCTTGACGCAAGGAAGATAAAGCTTTGAGATAGCGCTGTGACTTATGTTCGCCTTCGACGCCCCACTGCTGAACATTCGCGCGCCTTTTGCGAAGGACATCCATACGGGTCTGCAAGACTGCGAGGCGCTCTTGCGCCGTCAGTAAAGGAAAGCAGGTGACCCGGACATAGAACTCCCCTTCCCGCCGCGCCCTGTCTTCCGGAAAGTCCGTGATGAGATCATGAAAAATTTCGTGACCGACAGAAGTGAGGTGGTACAGGTGTTTGTCTGGTTTTCTCTCCTGACGAATCACCTCCCGCTCCACAGCGCCCATTTCCTCGAATCGTTTGAGTGAAGGATACAGTTTGCTGTTGGTCATCTGGTACATTCCGCCGAGAGCCGATTCGATGAACTGCTTGATCTCATAACCATGTTTTGGTCCTTGTCGTAGTCGCGCCAGAATCATGATGTCGGTGAACATGTGCAAGATCCTCCGCAGTCATCTTAGTAAGGTCAGAATGACATATGTCTTTATGACCTATAATAAAGATACAACATTTCACAAGGAAAAGTCAATGCCCACCCACGCAGATGCCCACCCACGCAGATGCCCACCCACGCAGATTCATATGGCTGGAACAAGGCGTTCCGCGCCGGCGGCGGTGGCGCAATCTTTGGGAAGGGAGCCGATTGCGGTGACTTGTCGTGGTCGGTGCCAGTCCCGATTAAAGGAGGAGTTACGGAAACGGATTCTGCTTTACCTGACGAGATCAACGAGAATCCGGTTCCCTTTTGCTGGCGGTACAAGATGGAGACGGCAATGCGCTGGGAACAGGCATAATAACAATACTTTTGGGAACGATCCACAGGCCCTTCCCTGGGATGGTGTCACTATCAAAGACTGCGGCTGAACTGGGTCCAACCGACCGTCACTCCGACGAAAATACCGGCTGTAATTTCTACATTCTTTAACGAGATCCCTGAATCCAGCAGGATTTGCGTTTATAGCCTCCCTTGCATGGTCCATGCAGTCAATGATTTTCGATCACTTCACCATTGACAGAAATATAATAGAGCTATATACTACGTAAAACAAACATGTATTAGATTTTATTGCTCCTGTTTTGTTCTGCTGGATCTCGAAGATGAGTGACATGATAGCAGCGATAGAAATAGAACTGTCACGACGGGAGGATGCAGGTGAAAAAACCCCTGTATGCCCAAGTTCTAAACGATCTCCGACGACAAATCCATGCCGGAGAACTGCGTGATCGCATTCCTACGGAAACCACGTTGGCAAATAGCTTTCAAGTCAGTTTATCCACCGTGCAAAAGGCTCTAAATGTCCTGAAAGACGAAAACATTATCGTGCGCATCCAAGGAAAGGGATCGTTTGTTCGCGCGGAAGCGAGGGGAGTACTTCAGGGATCCGATGATGCGAACGATGAAGAACAGTTCAAAGAACAACCGAAGGAACAGGTTGAAGAACAAGCGAAAGAGCAGCTTGAGCAACTGAAGAAACAATTGAAAGAGCAGATTGAAAAGGAGTTGATTGAACAGTTTGAGAGACGGCTTGAGGAACCGATGAAAGAACAAGCGACCGTTGAGACAACGGAGACAGCGAGTCGTTTGAGGGACAAACCGCCTGTTGTCGGAGTGATACTTCCCAATGCGGAAGATGGGTTCTCCAGGCGATTGCTGAGCGGAGTGCTTGAAGGCCTATCGGCAAATGGAGCACACGCGCTGGTCGACTTTTCGGGTAGAAAACGTGAACGCGAGAGCGAGATTGTGGTGAGCTTTCTTCAGAACGGGATCAACGGTTTGATCGTCTTTCCGGTGGATGGAGAAATCTATAACAAGGATCTCGTTCAACTCTCTTTTGAGCGGTTTCCCGTGGTATTTGTGGATCGATGGCTGCCGGGAATTGATATTTCCAGAGTGGTTTCACAACATGCCAATGGGGTCAAGGAAGCTGTCAACGCTTTGTACGCTGCCGGGCATCGCAACATGGCCCTGGCTTCCGTTGGCGAGTTTTCCACCTCCACAGAAAGCATTGTCGAGCGAACGAAAGGATTTCTTGGAGGTCTGAAGGCCAATGGGATCATTCCGACGGAGGATCTGCTATGGATTCCAGAGGTCAAGTCGGACAGCACATTCCAAGATGCTCTGGGGTATCTGACAAAAAAGTTCCGGCAACATCCTGAGGTGACAGCTCTCGTCGGCATCTCTTCGTTTGACGTTCGAGTTGCTTTAGAAGCTGCGCGTTTGACTGGTCGAAAAGTTCCGCATGATTTGTCGATCACTGGATTCGATATTGGCGCTGAGTGCAGTGACGGTGGCGGCTTGTTTGAAGGAAGGGTTGAGGATTTTCCAATCGCTTGGCTCGACCAATCCGAAGTTGTCATCGGCAAGGAGGCGGCGGGAGTGATGAACCGGTTGATCGCAGGGTCTGGTAAGACCGAGGTGATTGAAGTTCCCGTGACGTTTCGTTGGGGGCGTACCTGTGGGCCTGCACCCGCCGTTCAAGAGCATATTCAAATGACTGCTGCGTCTGATGAAATGAAGAAGTGAGAACGCAAGGACACTGTCAATACCGCAATACCGGTTAATGAGTGAGTAATGGGTGTTTGTCCAAACACGGAAGCGACTGGTCCATCTTATAAAGAAAGCGAATTCAAGCGAATGGCCGGAGTTGGAAAGTGTTGCCGCTCCGTTTTCCTGTCGGGAAAGTGAACGACAACAGGAAGGGTGGTGGTGCTTGTTCGACCGGACAGGAAAGATCGATGAAGAACCGGTCGTCTAACATTGAGTTGTCGGTCGGTGTGTCAGATGACAGACGGAGGTGAAGATGAGTATATGAAGCGACGGCAGATGGCCCGTGTTGGTATGGGGCGGCGAGTCAAGGGAATCATGGCCGGAACTGTGGCGATGGGCTTGGCCTTAGGAACCACGGGCGCAGGAGTCCAGGCGGACGCGGTCTCGATTAACGCCAGTCGTCACAACCCTCAATGGTTGGTGCAAGTTCTCTTTGATAAGGGCAACAATCCCGGTCAACCTTGGACTTTGTCGACTTTTCAGAAGTTCGCGAATGAAGGTATCACCGGAGTCGAAATCAATATGGACTGGGCGGCGGTGGAACCCAGCCCTGGCCAGTTCAACTGGACCACGCTACAGACATACCTGCAGTATTGCCAAGAGACCCATCTCAAGCTAATTCCGATATTTTGGGAGTATGGCTACCCTGGCAATCCGCCAACCTGGCTTCCGGGCGGAAGCGAAATAACCAGTACCGGGGCAGCCGCCCAAGAGCCCGCATTTTGGAGCAAGCGCGCTTTTAGCGCCTATGCGGGCTACATGACGCAGACGCTGACGATGATGGGCAAGTCGCCTGCGTTCGGTGGCGCGTATATCGACTACGGTTGGCTCGACGCCGCGTTTGGGCCCGGCGTCTATGCGGGCTACGCACCGCAGGACATAACGATGTTTCATCAGTGGCTGGCCGAGCGCTATGGATCGATCGCCGCATTCAATCAGGCCATCGGAACGGATTACGCGAGTTTCGCGACAGTTCCCGCTTTCTTGCCGGGGCAGAGTCACTTCTCCATTTACCAGCAGTTTCGTGTGTGGAGTTACAAGACATTGCTCGGCCGCGTGTTGGACCTGGCGCGCAAGGCCACTCCGGCCCCTCTTTACATCTACTATGGCGGCGTCATGTCCGATGTGGGTCAGGTCGGCAATCTGCCGGATGTTGTGTTTGCGTTGGCCCAGAAATACCATGCGATCGTGAATATGGACGGGGCCGCCACTACCACCTTTGCCGCTTTGTTTGGGTTCTTGTCGCAGTCTTACAAAGTGCCTGTTATCGAGGAATGGACACCCGTTCCCGGATCGCCCGGGCAACTGGCGCAGTGGTTAGGCCAATACCCCTTGGAAGGAAGTTATGGCGCAGGGGAGGATTATTTTCTCTACAGTGGCACCGGGCAGCAGCAACCGTATTTTGCAGATACCTATCCCAGCTACCTGGTCTGGCATTCTGCCCTGGCGCAGGTTCGGGGGTCGCTCCCTCCTTACAAGGTGGGCATCATGCTGGGATACGACCAAGTCCTGCATAATGACCTTGGATCCGGGATCACTGGAGGCGCGACAGTCCTGAATAATTACCTGCTGGCCAATCGCCCCGCCGCCAACGTCTTTACGGATCTGTCCGTGCTGGACGGTGCGGTATCCCTGAGCCAGTTTCACACGATCATCGATTGGAACAGCGATCTGCAGGCGCCGAATCTCAATCCCCGTTTGGCGGCGGACTTGAAAGCGTTTCAGGCAAATGGCGGCACCATTATTCCCGGTCCCATCTCTGCCAATGCCAATGTCAATGTCTTCGCGCTCCTGAACCAACCGGACGGGCAATATACCGTACAGACGGTTCTCGGGCAGCGGGCGGTCGTCTCGCAACTGGGGGTGGTTGGGAGCGTTCCCTATGCGCAATATCTCTATTTCAAGGTCCCGTCCACTCTCGTACCGCCGACACAACCGAATGTACAGATCCAGGTCACGTATGCCAACAACCAGACGAACGGGATGTTCCTCCAGTATGACAGTTCGAATACTGCAGCTCCGGTCAACGGCGCCTATACGACCGCCTTCCCTGCAGGAACCAACGCGCCCGTGGCGGTCACCAGCATCGGTCAGTATCAGACGGCCACTTTTGACCTCACCAACGCGGCCTTTACAGGCGCGGAAAATGGCGGGGCGGATTTCCGCATTGCCATTGAGAACCCCGGATTGGCCATCTCGTCTGTCACGATTACGGCCGGAAGACAAAGCGCGTCGTTCACCCCGAGCGAGCTCAGCAACCCGCAGGCGCCGCCTGCCTTAGTCGTTACGCCGAGTGCGCCTCAGGTCGAGACGTTCTTGAGCGCCGGTCAGGGGAAAGTCTGGCTGGTCGCCTCCAATACGGGCTCGACCGCATTCTCGGGCACGGTGACGATTCCGACATCTGTTCTTGACCAGCTTATGCCAAACAAAGGGAATGGACCTCTCAGAACGCAGAGTCTGCTCGGGTCTTGGCAACCGGGCGGTCCCGACTCCTGGAATATCACGCTTGCCGGCGGAGGCTTGGCCGTCCTGGCGATTCAACCGGGCTAAACCGACGGACCCGCTTACAGCGGGACCGCAGATTTGGCATCGAGATTCGGCGGCTGTGTGCTGAAAGGAGGAGGATCGTAAGGTTCGGCCAGGATCCGAACCGTCGCGGATTTCGGATACAAACCATCTCAAGGGGAGGATGAAACAATTGCATTTGACACGGATTCGCTTCACAAAACCGTTGGCGGTGCTCACCAGTGTGGGGCTGCTTCTGACTGGGGTCGGCGGAGTGAGCGCTTTTGCGGCGACGGGTGCGGCAACGGCGTCGGGCACGTTGACGACCGGTACGCCGAGTGGATATAACGCCGCGGTCGATTGGAACCCTTTTTCTCCAGGTTCCACGGTCTCAAGCGCGGTCGGGCCCCTCGCGTTTTCGCCACTGGCTCTCATATCTAACACGAACAAGGATCTTGGCAATTACTACTACGGACAACTGGCGAGTTCCTGGGGATACACCGACAACTATCACCAGTTTGTCGTTCATCTGCGTCCAAACCTCAAATGGAATAACGGAACGGCGCTGACCAGCAACGACGTATTGGTGTCCTGGAAGCTTTACGGGTTGCAGGGGGTGTGGGCGAGTGATGGCATTACCAGTGTCACTGCTCCCAATGCGAGTACGGTCGTGTTTAATATCACTCCGACTGCATTGTA
Source organism: Bacillota bacterium (assembly GCA_021797415.1). Next base: position 10,183 of record JAJZZT010000139.1, on the reverse strand, counting down.
CTCGGCCGCGCTTGAGCAGAATCTCCTGACCCAGGTGATTGTTCCCGCCTCCCTGTACCAAAAATTCCTTCCGAGTCCACTGCAGTTTCAGGAGATCATTCAAAATCTCGCGAATCCTTTGCCTTCCAATGCCAATAAGACATCCAAGGCGCAGACAGGCAAGGTCGCCGCGCTCGACGCCCAGTTTGTCAAAGCGTTGGAAGCGTATAATCCAGGCCAGAGCGGGCTCCTTACGGCCGGCCCCTACAAAGTGACCGGATTTTCTCCGAGCGAGGTGGATCTGCAGAAGAATCCGTACAACTGGGCTGCGGCCAATGTGCACGTGCAAAACGTGGTGTTGCGTAATATGGTGAGTGCAGCGGATGCGCAAAACGCCATGGTATCAGGCGTCCTCGACGTGACGGGCTACCAGCCGACCGTACCCCTTTACAACGCGATCATGAGCCGTAATCGACCGTATATGCATTACAGCAAGCCGCAAGGATTTCTCACGCTCATGGGGAGCTTCTTTTCCGCTCGAACCTACCCCTTTAATCTGATCCAGGTACGGCAGGCGTTCGAGTATCTGTTGAATCGCAAGACGATCAACACCATCGCCGATCCCGTGGCCGGTACACCACTGGCCATTCCGGCCGGTGTTCCCGACAGTGTCCTGCAGGCTTATCTCACGCCGACTCAGATCAAGAGCCTTAATCCATATAATTACAGTCCGGCCAAGGCCGCTCAGTTGCTGCGCTCCGCCCATTTTACGCAGAAGGGCGGGAAGTGGTACTTGCCAAACGGCAAACCTTTTACGATGACGGTGTACAGTACGTCAGGTCTGGCCAGTTGGGATCTGATGGCCAGCGGGGTGGCGAGCGAGTTGACGCAATTCGGGATCTCCGCCAAGGTTCAACTCTGGCCGGTTACTTCCTTTGCCACCAATCTGTTTTCCGGAAACTACTCGGTGTTTGAGGGATACAACTTCTTTTGGCCGTATCAGGTGTGGAATTCATTTGCGTCGGAGTTTCTGGGCTTTGGGAGCGACCTTTCTTACAACGCGACGGGGCAGCCCACAGTCACCTCCGGGCACTTGGGCATGAGCATCCCGTGGAAGACCACGGTACCGGGTGTCGGTACGATCAATCCGATGCGACTTGCGTGGGAATTTAGCCACACGCCGAGTGCGGCCAAGCAAAAGCAGATCGCGTATGATTTGATCAAGTTCATGAACTACAACGCGTGGCCCGGATCGCTCATCGCCCAGGATCAATCGGTGTTTTATTCGACCAAGCGGTTCACCGATTGGCCCACGAATCGTTCGTTCTGGTCGCTGGCCGGCAATGGGAGCGGCAGTTGGTTGATCACGGTCGCGGAAGAGCAGGGCTATATCCGTCCGGTTAAGGGATAAATCCGCTGTGAACTGCTGCGGTGTCATCGACAGCGTCAAGACCTGCCGGCAAGATGCGCCTGTGGACATTGCGGGATAGACGGTGGATGGACGGGAGGATGAGGCGTTCGGGGATCGGCGCGGCGGACGGGGCGTTCGTTGACTTCCGGGCTGCAGGAGGCGTATCATCGGCAGTAGCCGCATCTGTCGGGCGGCGCCGACAGGAGGGATTGCCATGTTCTTTCGTCGCCGCAACTGCTCGTTGTTCCGAATTCTGTTGCTCATCCTGGGGTTGCGATGGATGTTCCGGGATAACGGCCGTGCATCCTGCGATCATAAGCCGCAGCGCGCCCGCGCATTCCGCCAAAAAATGCGTGAGGCGATGGCGGTCTGGGACGATCCGGCGTTTGACAATGCATCCGATGATGCGACCGGCGCGTCCGAAGACGGGGATCAGTAGGCGCTCTCTGCGCCGGAGCCACGGGCGTCCGTTGAGGTCTGTCCCGAAAACCCAGGCGGCGCGGAGACGGGGTTCACCCGCCGCCGCGCCGCCATTGCGAAGGAGCCATCGTGTTCAGCCAATTCTGGCGTACGTCGCGCATCCTGCTGCTCGCCCTATCTTTTATCGGCTACTACTGGCATATCCGCTATATCCATCGGTTTCGGCAGAACCGCAAACGGGAACTGGAGGCCCTCGTCTTCTCCCGCGCCGGTGCGCGCGTGCGCCGCGCGGCGTTGCGGCTTCAGGGGCTGATTGTCAAGGTCGGTCAATTTCTCAGTGCCCGCGCCGACGTGCTTCCGCTATCGTTCACGCGCGAATTGACCCAACTGCAGGATGCGGTTCCGGCCGCACCCTATCCGGACATCCGCAGGCGCGTTGAGCGGGAGCTCGGCGCCTCTATCGACGGGCTGTTTGCGGCGTTTTCCGAACAGGCGACGGCCGCCGCCTCGCTTGGTCAGGTGCATCGCGCCACCATGCCGGATGGCCGGATTGTCGCCGTAAAAGTGCTGCGGCCCGGCATCGAGCGCCTGGCCGCCACGGATCTGGCGGCGCTGCGGACCATCACCCGGGTGCTGGAGCGCTTCACGAAGTTCGGCCGCCGGATGCATCTGGTGGATATCTACCAAGAATTCTCCCGCAGTGTACATGACGAACTGGACTATCGCAAGGAGGCGGCGCACCTCGAACGCTTCCGCAAGCTGTTCGAAGACCAGCCGCGCATCGTGGTTCCCGCGATTGTGGACCGGCTCGTCACCCCGTCTGTGTTTGTCATGGATTTCATCGAGGGCGCCAAGGTGTACGATACGCGGCAGATGGAGGCGTGGGGCATCGACCCGCGCGATGTCGTCGAGATCATGGTGGACGCGTATCTGCGGCAGATGCTGGAATACGGACTGGTGCATGTGGACCCGCATCCGGGCAACCTGCTGGTGCTGCCCGACGGGCGTCTTTGCGTCCTGGATTTCGGCATGATGGCGGATGTCCCGAAGGATGATGTGCGCGTCTTTTCCCAACTGGTGGCGGCGGCGATCGCCGGCAACCTCGACGGCATCGTGGAGGCGATCGACCGTCTCGGATTCCTGCAGCCGTACGCCAATCGCGTCATCCTCAAACAGGCGATCGGGATGATCATCGACCGCCTGAATGGATTCCAGCTTCAGCGCGGTCCCGAATTGGACGCGTTTATCGAGGACTTCCAGGATTTTTTGCACGACGAGCCGCTCATTCTGCAGGCCAAATATCTGTTCATCGGCAGGGCGATCGGCATGTTGACGGGCGTGCTGACCACGCTGCATCCGGCGATCGACTGGTGGGCGCTGCTCAAGGAACGGGCTTTGCCGCTGCTCAATGCCAGCGCCCGATCGGACGAACAGAACGGCGATGACCTGCGTTCGCTCGTCCGGCGTCTGGCGCAGGAACTCTTCGGCGATGCGGGCGCTGTCGTGCTGGACGCGGCGCTCTCCCAGGCGAAGGAGACAGGACTCTCTCTGGTGCGGCTTCCCTCCGCGCTTGAGCGGGTGATGCGGCGGGTGGAACGCGATGAACTCGCGGTGCAGGTGGACCTGCGCGCTGCACTGGCGCGGCTCGACCGTCTGAACCTCCTGTTTGCGAGACTCCTGTGGACGCTGCTGCTTGGCATCGCGCTGTCCCTCGGCATTTGGCTGCAGACGAAGCATATCCAGACCGGCGGCGATATTGCGTTTGCGCTGTCCGGTCTGTTCTTCATCCTGCTGTTGTTGCCGGGACGCGGGAGAGACCGGGTGCGCCGCCGCAGCTCTCAGTGAGGGCAATCCCATTTGCTCGTCGCGAGTTTAGCGAAGCGGTGTTTGAGCAGGAGCAAAGGGGATGACGAAGACTGGCAGAAGACATTTTCGAGACAGGATAAACGGATGGAGGCGGGCGGCCATGCGAGTATCGTTTGGACAACTGGATATTGAATGCAAAGGATACGGGGAAATAACTCCCCAATCCGGATGGTTCATCGGTCCGCATGCGCATGAATATTACGAAGTTCACTGCGGCATCCGCCGCCGATCGCACAGTCTCCATGCACGCGGAACTGTCGAAGGTGTCGCAGGTGGGGATCAGCACGGGCGGGATATGAAGGATGTGAGACCGATATGCGACGGGGAAGTGAATACAGCATGACGGAACGGCGGGGAACGGGATCTTCCAATGTCATCGTATTTTTCACGGATCAGCAGCGTTGGGATACCACCGGCGTGCACGGCAATCCGCTCGATCTCACGCCCAACTTTGACCGCATGGCGGCGCAGGGCACGCACTTTGCCCGCATGTTCACCTGCCAGCCCGTGTGCGGTCCCGCACGGTCGTGCCTGCAGACCGGCCGGTACGCGACGGACACGGGGTGCTACCGCAACGGTATTCCGCTGCCGCGGGACGCGAAAACACTGGCCCACTATTTTTCAGCGGCGGGATACGATACGGCGTACATCGGGAAGTGGCACCTCGCCGACCGGGAGCCGGTCGGTCTGGACGGGCGAGGCGGATACCGGTACTGGCTGGCCGCCAATGCCCTGGAATTCACGTCGGACGCGTACCACACCGAGGTTTTTGACGAACAGGGCCATGCGGTGCGGCTTCCCGGTTATCGCGTGGACGCGCTGACGGACGCGGCGATCCGTTACATTGACGGCAAGCGGAGTGACGGCGAGCCGTTCTTTCTGTTTCTGTCGTTTCTGGAGCCGCACCACCAGAACCACCGCGACGACTATCCCGCTCCCGAAGGGTATGCAAAGCGTTATGCGGGACGGTATATCCCGCCGGATCTGGCCGCGCTCGGCGGAAACGCGCACCAGCAACTGGCAGGCTACTATGGCATGGTCAAGCGGCTGGACGAGGCGCTGGGCCGGCTGTTGGACGCTCTGAAGAGCCTGGAGATGGCGCAGGACACCATCGTGTTGTTTGCGTCCGATCACGGGTGTCATTTCAAGACGCGCAATGACGAATACAAACGGTCTTGCCACGACAGTTCCATCCGCGTGCCCGCGGCCGCCGTCGGTCCGGGCTTTGACGGCGGCGGGCGGGTCGACCGGCTGGTGAGCCTGATTGATCTGCCGCCGACACTGCTGGACGCCGCGGGGATTGCGGTGCCGCCGGTCATGCAGGGGCGGTCGGCCATGCCGCTGCTGCGCGGCGGAGAAGTGGACTGGCCGCAGGAGGTGTTCATCCAGATCAGCGAATCGCAGGTGGGGCGCAGCGTCCGCACGCGGCGTTGGAAATACTCCGTCAAGGCGCCGGACAAGAACGGCTGGAGCGAATCCGGATCGGCGGTGTATCGGGACGACTGCCTGTACGACCTGCGGGCGGACCCGTATGAATTGACCAACCTGGTTGGGTACGAATCGCACAGGGCGGTCGTGGAGCACCTGCGAAACAGGTTGGCGGCGCGCATGGCGGCGGTCGGCGAAACAGCGCCCCGTTTCGAGGATGCCCCGGAGCGCAGGGCGGGCCAACGCCGCGTCACGGCGGCGGAGGTGCTGGAGTGACGCGGCGTTGGCTGATGACCGATATGGTGAAGAAGGTCGCTGAACTGCCGTTGGGCGCGGCGTGTGCGAAGGCGCAGGATTGACATGCGCTGATTCAAGTTGTAGGGTGGGGGGTAGGGGCACGGCAATGCCAGCATCAATCAGCACGCCCAGTACAACGGGGAACGCATCGAAGCAAGGAAGAATTTTGCGCAATGAAATTAGAATATTCTCATAAATAGCACAGGCTGTTGTCGCGCCCCTTGAATTCCCGTTATGCTTTGGTTGTGAGATTTCGCGATAACAGGCGCTGTGCCTATTCGACCGCAACGTGACAGGGTGCAGGCGGGGAAGATAACGCTATGCTGGTCATATGGTCGTATCCGGAGTGGGAGCGGGGTTGATGGTGACCGGACGCCTCTCCCTTTTTGAACAACCTCTTAAAGAGCCTGTTCAAAAAGTGGGCAGGGTTGACCCACGCAGTGCAATGGGACATGGGATAAACCGAATGTGCAGTGGACTTTATCCCATGTCCCCTTGGAAGCAGGCAGAAATGCGGACCGAGCGTACGTTTTCGGGTACGTGAGGGAGCATTTCTGACGATGACGCGGCAATGCGCCGGGGAGTTCTGCCCCCTTTTTGAACAACCACTTAAAGAATCTTGGCATGCAGCGATCAGGAGGTGCGATACAAATGGAACGGCAGGTCGTAACGGAAAACACGGGAACACCGTCCCGAGTTGAATCGACGGGATTTTCCCGAGGTGTGGGCGCGGTGCTGTTGTTCGTGGTGTTCTACATCCATTTGGCGCTCTTTGTGACGATGATCGGCGCCCATCAACTGCTTGGCATTCTGTTTCTCATCAATACGGTCGGTTCGCTGATCGCCCTGATCGGCGTCCTGAAGCGCGCCCGCCGGTGGGGTTGGGTGCTGGGCGTCGTGATGGCGGGCGGCGCCGCCGCAATCAAACTCGTGATGGACATGAGTCCCGGATTTGCGGTGTTCCTGCTTAATCTCGGCGGACACCCGGCGCCCGGCGGCGCCGGTCATCCGCAACCGCACGTCCTGACGACGACCGTGCTCCCCACGTTCATGAATCTGAAGGCATTGGGTACGGCCGCCATCATCATCGAGTTGGTGTTTGTGCTGTGGGCCATTGCGGCGCTGCGGACAAAACGGACTAACTATTGACAATGGGTAACGATAGGTAATAAAATGTTATCATCCAGACGAAAGGAGGGGAGATCGATGGGTGAACTCCTCACGGTAGATGAATTGGCTGCCATGGTGGATATGCATCCCCGTACCATACGCCGTTATTTGCGGGCTGGGCAACTGAAAGCCGTCAAAGTGGGCGGGGAATGGCGGATCAGAAAGGAGGACGCCGAGGTGTTCGTGGGCGCGGCGGTGGCACAAATCAAGAAGACAGCGGCTATCGAGGATGTCGCTGCGTTTCTTGAAGGAACGGACAGTGAAATTGGCGGGAGACTTCAAGTGTGTGCAGTGATGGACTGCTATCTGGATACGCCGGAAGAGGCGCTTGCAGTATCTGAAGTCTTTATTCGCCACATGAACACGAAGGATGAGCAGCGCGGGCAGGCGAAGTACCAGTATGTGTATCAGGTTGAGGAGAAAAAAGGCCGTTACATTTTATGGGGAAACCCGTCTTTTGTCGGGAAGGTTCTCACTGCCGCCGGGGCTGCTGTTAAATAGACGGTCCTGGGGCTCGTCTTCGGATCATGGGGACGTGATAATGGCGTTATGTATCCAATCATGGGCGAGTGAACAGGCAGAGGGTGTGCTTTGTCCCTGTCTGTTCACTCGTTCTCTACCCGATTGCTTGCCCACTGTCCGTTGCGCTGCGTCTATCGTTGCGTCTCCCCTGACGCAGATTCCAGACTGACCCCTTTCCCGGTTTCATGGCCCCAGATAAACCAGGCCACGGCGCCGGCGAGACCGATGATCCAGACAACCAGATTGAACAGAATGGAGGCAGACAGGCTGAGCGACTGCGTCATGTAGATAGTAGCAATGTACAGACCGATGCTGACAAACCGAACCAGCGCCGTGTAAGAGGCGCGCGACCGGGTCGGCCAGACCTCTCCTTTGAGCGCATCCTCGGTCAGGTAGCCAATGTTCACGAAGATGTTGAGCAGAATCAGCAACAGCCAGAAGAATGTGGTGTTTTTCGACCACACGCCGACTGTCAGGTAGATGACCGCCGTGATGGCGACCGTGCCGAGATAGCCCACGAGCAGAAGGTTCTTGCGGCTCCAGCGGTCCGCCCAGAAGCCGAAGAAGCCGGAAAAAAAGCCCGTGCCCGTCGACACGAGGATAATGGAAGCGGTCAGGGCGGGAAAGAAGTGCGGACCAAGCACGTAGGTCATGAGGCCAAAGCCCGCCGCTCCGGCGAATGCGGTCGTGATCGTGGCGAACAGCCGCAGTCCCAGACTGCTGCCGCTTGCACCCTGAGCCGACCGGGCGACATTGGCCGCTGCGGCCGCCGCCTCGCGCGCGGCGTATTCGTTCTCGCCGTAATACCTGGCGATCTCCTGTTGCGCCCGTTCCGCTTGACCTTTTTGCTTGAGCCAGGGAATCGACTCCGGCGTGCGCCTGCGCGCGAAAAGCAGCACAATGAGTACGAGCAAAAAGGCGACGGCCACCGTGCCGCGCTGGAATGAGACACTCTGGTACGCCGAGAGAAGGGAGACAAGCGCCAGCAGGAATCCGCCCAGATTGATGAAATTCAGTTCGAGAAACATGGTCTTGCTGCGGTGCCTGGTCGGCATCATCTCGTGCGAAGCGGCCATGATGGTGTTCATTTCACCGCCTGCGGCAAACAGCATGATGGCGAGAAAAAGCAGGATCAGTCCATAACTGCCACTGAAGACAAGCCCGATCGCCCCTACGGCGTACAGGGTCATGGTGGCGTAAAATGCATTCTTGCGCCCCAGGCGGTCGGCCATCGGTCCTGCCACCGCAATGCCGATGATCAGCCATAGAGGCGACCATGCCAGCAACAGCGATGTAAGCGCCGGCGGGATGTGCTTCACCCATCCGGTTGCGATGGCCGTCAGCGAAAAGACGTAGTTCTCCAGCAATAATCCAAGCCCGAATGACCAGAATGCCCAGTTGTCCGTGCCTGTCCAGCGCTCCTCGCGCTGCGCTTGCCAACTCATTGTCTCTCCCCCCCTTTCCGACTTCCGGTCGTGCAGTTACACTGTGGCGCGACCGGAAGTCGGAATTCTGCAACAACTTCAATATATTTCGTGGTGGACATACGAATTCCTTCTCCATAAGCGCGCACATCTTCATTGCTGGTTTTGCTGTACTACCGGGTGGGATCGACGTTGATCGGCCAGACCTTGGGGAGCGGTGATAAAGTCCGCTGCCCTCTTTTTGAACAGGCTTATTTCGTGTCTGGGGCCCTGATCGGACACGAAATGCACTGTAGCGCCAACGCCGCCGTACGGGCGGTTGGGGGCGGAATCGTGATCGCGGCCAACAAGTGGGCCGGAACGGCGTTTTCGATGATGGTGTACAATGGATACACTCAATATCGACAACCCCCTATTCTGGACAGGCACCTTTCTTGTGGTGTCCACCTGCCGTTTGCCATCTGGATGACGAAGACTGCATGGACAGCGTTTCCGTCGAACTGGAGGAGACCGCGTGGATGGACGTTGCGTTCAACTTCGGCGGGGCGTTCAAAGGATGGACGCGGACGAGGAGGAATAATTGCGAGGAGGCCGGCATGGACAGGTCGGGTAAACGGGATGAGAACGAGCTGCTGATTTTGAAAGAGATCGCGGAAACGCTCAATTCCAGCAATGACATGAATGAAATGCTGAACTCGGTGCTGGAGAAACTGCTGCAAGTGACGGAGCTCGAAGCGGGCTGGATTCTCCTGTCGGAACATGAGCCGGACTACACCTGTGCGGCTGACTGCCATCTTCCCCCCGCATTGCGCTCGAACGGCAAACTGGCCATGCGGACAGATACTTGCTGGTGCCTGACGCGATTGTGGACGGGTGAGCTTCACAGCGCGGCCAACACGATCGGGTGCAAGCGCATCGAAAATGCGCTTCGGTTCAAATGGGGCGACACAGCGGGGATCACGCATCATGCGACGGTCCCTCTTGAGGCGGGAGGAAGGCAGTGCGGCGTGCTCAATGTCGCCTCTCCAGGGAAAGAACACTTTTCGGCGGAAGAACTCACGCTGCTGCAGTCGGTCGCGTACCAGATCGGCACGGCCATTGAGCGGACGAGGCTCTATCATATCCAGGAGAAACGGGCGCACTATTATCTGAAACTGGGCGAGGTCATGCGCCAACTTGACGAGATTCGCGATGTGGACAGTGTGCTTCGTGAATCGGCCGCATGCGTGGCGCAAGCGTTTGACTGGTCCGCCGTGGCGTTTTTCACCGAGGAGCCCAAAGGTGCGGCGATCCGCGCGCTGTGCGTTGGACGCGAGATGCGGCAGATCAGTCTGCATGGGAGCGGCGCGCTTCCGGACGCACATCCGGTTGCGGTCGTGTTTCGCGAGCGCAGGACGGTGTCTTTGCCGGACGCCGGCGATGCGAGCTGCGACGCCATCGTCCATGGCATACCCGCCTTTCGCTCTGCGGTGGCCGTGCCTGTGCGGCTGCATGGCGACCTGTTCGGCGCGCTGTTTGTCGCCAGTCTGCGGCGGCGTGACTTTGACGAGGTCGATCTGGATGTGTTGCGTTCGCTCGCGGATCATGTTTCACTCGTCTTCGAGAATCTCCTGTTGGTGGAACAGCGGCGCAAACTGGTCCGCATTGAGGAACGCAATCGCCTGGC
>JAJZZT010000070.1 GCA_021797415.1 Bacillota bacterium | reverse complement strand
CGTGTGGACGGCTTCCTCAATGCGCGAAGCCGCCCGGTCCATACCGAAAGAATACCGCAACATCAGGGCGGCAGACAAAATGGTGCCAAGCGGATTCGCGATGCCTTTGCCCGCGATGTCGGGCGCCGCACCGTGAATGGGCTCGTAAAGTCCCGGCCCGTCGCCGAGACTGGCGGATGGCAGCAGGCCGATGGACCCCGTCAGAACGGCGGCCTCATCGCTCAGAATGTCGCCAAACAGATTCTCCGTGACGATAACGTCAAAAGAGCGCGGTCGCGTGACCAACTGCATGGCGCACGAATCAACCAGGTTGTGCTCGACCGTCACGTCCGGGTAGTCGCGTTTCATCTCGTCGACAATCTCGCGCCAAAGACGCGAACTGTCCAGCACGTTCGCCTTGTCCACCGACGTCAGCTTCCGCCTTCGCAACCGCGCCGCCTCAAATCCGCGCCGCACCACGCGCCTGATCTCGCCTTCCGAGTAAAACATCGTGTCGCGCGCAAAGCGCTCTCCCCGTGCGTCCACCCCGCGTTCACGCTCGCCAAAATACACGCCCCCCGTCAGTTCGCGCACGATCATCACGTCCACGCCCATGGCCGCATCCTCGCGCAGCGGCGACGCCGACGCCAGTTGCGGGTGGGCTTTCACCGGACGCAGGTTCGCATAGACGCCGAGTTCCTTGCGCAGGGCGAGGAGTCCCGCCTCCGGGCGGAGATGTCCGGGACCGACATCCCACTTGGGTCCGCCGACGGCGCCCAGCAGCACCGCGTCGGCTTTCGCGACGGCCTCTTTCGTCTCTTCGGGAAAAGGGGCGCCGGTCTGGTCGAGCGCAGCCCCGCCAAGCAACTGATGGGAAAACTCCACATTCATCTCCGCATCCTGAAAGACCTTGAGCAACACGCGCACGGCGGACGCGACCACATCGGGGCCGATGCCGTCTCCCGGCAGCAGCACAATCTTTTTTTCCACACTGTCTCCTCCTTGAAAGATACACCTCACGCCTCCCCAGGGACATGGGATACTATCCACTGTACAGGCGTTCCGATTCCAGGGACAAAGCGCGCGGAGCGCATAGAGGTTGTCCGGAAAAGGGGCGATCTTGCCTCGGCCCTTTCCGGACACACCCGCATAGCGTCCGCGCGCCCCCAGAGGAATCAGTCGGAATCTGGTTTATCACTCGTCCTCAGAGTGTGCTGTTATGCTCGGTCAGGCAATCACTTGCCGCCGCCGATAAACGGCATCATCGCCCGCAATTGGCCGCCCACTTTCTCCAGGGGATGCTCGGCTTCGTTGCGGCGCATCGCCGAAAAAGCCGGCCAGCCCGCCTGGTTCTCCAGGATGAAGTTGCGCGCGAACACACCCTGCTGGATGTCGTGCAGCACGCCCTTCATTGCTTTGCGCGTCTCTTCGGTGACTATCTTCGGACCCGACGTATAATCTCCGTATTCCGCCGTATTGCTGATCGAGTGGCGCATCCGGGCCAGACCGCCCTCGTAGATCAGGTCGACAATCAGCTTGAGTTCGTGGCAGCACTCGAAAAACGCGATCTCAGGCTGGTAGCCGGCGTCCACGAGCGTCTCGAACCCCGCCTTGACCAGTGCGCTCACGCCGCCGCACAACACGGCCTGCTCCCCGAACAGGTCCGTCTCGGTCTCTTCCTTGAAGGTGGTTTCCAGCACACCGGCGCGCGTGGCGCCGATCCCATTGGCATACGCGAGCGCGGTGTCTTTCGCCCGGCCGCTCGCATCCTGGTAAACGGCGATCAAGGCCGGCACGCCGCCGCCGCCTTCATACACGCGGCGCACAAGATGACCGGGCGCCTTTGGCGCGACCATGATGACATCGACATCCGCGGGAGGGACGATCTGCTGAAAATGAATGTTGAATCCATGCGAAAACATCACCGTCTGCCCCTTGCGCAGGTGCGGTTCGATCTCTTCACGGTACACGCGCGCCTGCGTTTCGTCGGGCAGCAGGACCTGCAACACGTCCGCCGTCCCGGCGGCGTCTGCGACAGACACCACGGAGAAGCCGTCCTCTTCCGCCTTGGCGGCCGACTTTCCGGGGCGCTGGGCGATGATCACGCTGACCCCGCTGTCGCGCAGATTCTGCGCCTGGGCGTGTCCCTGGCTTCCGTATCCCAGCACAGCCACCGTCTTGCCCTGCAATGCCTGCAGACTTGCGTCTTTGTCATAGTACATTTGAACCAAACGATTCCTCTCCCCGCTTTAAAAAATTGAGCCCCGCACTCTGTTCGCGCGACATGGAACGGACCATCGCCGTCACGCCTGTCCGCGCAATCTGCGCCACGCCAAACGGAGTGAGCAGACCGATCAGCGCGTCGACCTTTTCCGTGTCGCCGGTGACCTCGACGGTGATGGACGCATGCGCCACATCGACGATGGCCACGCGAAACGGCTCGAGGATGTGGGAAATCTCCAGCCTCGTCTCACGCGACGTGTTCACCTTGATCAATGCCAGTTCGCGGCTCACAATGCGCTCGGCCGATATGTCCTCGACCTCCAGGACATCGATCAGTTTGAGCAACTGCGCCTCGATCTGCCGCGCTGTGCGGTCGTCGCCGCTTGTCACGATCGTCATACGGCTGCACCCCGGCCGTTCGGATGAACCGACCGTGATGCTCGCGATATTGAACCCGCGACGGGAAAACAGCCCCGCAATGCGGGCGAGCACGCCGGGACGGTCGTTCACCAGCACGGACATGGTCCGTTCCATGTCACTCCTCCTCCCA
>JAJZZT010000097.1 GCA_021797415.1 Bacillota bacterium | reverse complement strand
GTTTTCCCGCATCCCGAAGAAGAACAGGCGACATCCTTTTCCTGCATTCCGAACGGGCTGATTCTCTTCAATCCCGTCGTAGATACGACGTCCCTCGGATTTGGAGAACAGGCTTTTGCAGGCCGGTCTATGGAGGCGTCACCCGTCCACCATATCCGCTGTGGATTGCCTGACACGTTGATTCTTCACGGAACGGAGGATACGATTGTGCCCATCGAGAATGTGAGACGCCTCGACGCGGAGATGACCAGTCACGGCAATAGGTGCTTGCTCGTCGAATACCCGGGGCAGATTCACGGATTTTTCAATTACCGAAACGGCGACAATTCCTACTATACTGTCACACTCGAACAGGCTGGCAAGTTTGCCAGACAGGTCACAGATCGATTGTCTGAGAAACGTGAACATGAAATCGGAAAGTGACGCCGTGCGTTTCTCCTGATCGTGGCGTTCCGCTATTTGTCCGCCAATCAATTCCCCGGCTTCCGCACGATCAATGCCTTTCGGAAGCGTCATCTGGAACGCTCCCAGGCGCTGTTTGTGCAGGTGTTGCAGTTGTGTATAAAAGCCGGCCTCGTTCAGTTCGGGGCGATGGCGCTGGACGGGACGAAAGTCCAGGCGAATGCGAGTAAAGATAAAGCGATGAGCTATGAGCGGATAAAAGCGGAAGAAAAACCGGATTAACCCCCGTAAGCGGGTCTGTCAAAAGATGCACATGATCCGGCATGACTTCGAGTTCAAGAATGTCTGCCCGGTGCTCCGCCGCCACTTCGCGGATCAATTCTTTGAGAGGTTGTTCAAAAAGTGGGCAGAACTCCCCGGCGCATTGCCGCGTCATCACCAGAAATGCTCCCTCACGTATCCGAAAACATACACTCGGTCCGCATTTCTGGCTGCTTCCAAGGGGATCATGAGGGGATTCGAATGGGGAGTATGCACAGCCAAAAAGGCACGACTGCGTTTGAATCTTGCTCGCCAGACGGGATTGACATACACCAAAAGACCTCCTGAAAGTGGGTTCGCCCATTTTTAAGAGGTCTTCGGAGACGATATGTGGAACGATTGCGCCTGCTCTGCGGACTATTTCACCGCCGCGAGCCGCTCTTTGTCGATCGTCTGCATGAGCTCGTCAAACGATTTTTCAAACGCCTGCAGCCCTTTGACTTTCAGGTCGGCGCCGAGCGCGGAGATGTCCAGTCCCGCTTGCTCACACGTGCGCATGACCGCCTCGTCCGCGCCGTAGTCTGCGTCGACCGTGCGCTTCGCCGTTCCGTGGTCGAGGAAAGCGGCGAGCGTCTTCGGGGGCATCGTGTTCACCGTCTCGGGGCCGATCAGGCCGTCGATGTACAGGACATCGCTCAGCTTGTCGCTCTTCGTGCCCGTGGACGCGAACAGCGGACGCTGTACGTGCGCGCCCTTGGCCCGGAGTACCGCGAAGCGCTCGGAGCCAAAGATCCGTTCGAACGCCCTGTACTGCAATCGCGCGTTGGCCAGGGCCACGCGGCCGGACAACCGGTCGAGCGCCTCGTCTTTGGCGGCCGCGTCGACCGCGCCATCGACGCGGCTGACAAATATGCTTGCGACGGAGCGGACACCAGAGATGTCCAGCCCGTCCGCCAGCCGCCGCTCCAGTCCCTTGATGTACGCTTCGGCCACCACTTCATAATCGCTCATGGTGAACATGAGCGTCACGTTGACGTTGACGCCAGCGGCGATGAGGGCGGTGATTGCCGTCAGCCCCTCATCCGTGGCGGGCACTTTCACCATCAGGTTGGGCCGGTCGATTTCCTTCCAGATCCGCTTTGCTTCGGCAATCGTCCCCGCCGCGTTGTGGCTGAGCGAGGGAGGGACTTCGAGGCTGACAAAGCCGTCCCCGCCGTTCGCTTCCCGGAAGAGCGGCGTAAATACGTCGCACGCGCCCCGGATGTCCGAAAACGCCAGCGCTTCATAGATTTCCGTTACGCTCTTGCCCGCCTGCGCCAAGTGGCGGATGTCGTCCGTGTAGAGATCGCTCTTGGCAATGGCGTTCTCAAACAGGGTCGGATTGGACGTGACACCGCGCACGCCCTGTTCCATCAGGTGGCGCAACTCGCCTTTTTCCACCATGTCGCGGCGGATGTAGTCCAGCCACGCGCTCTGGCCGAGCGCGTGCAATTCGTGCAATTTGGTCATGCCTGTTTGCTCCTCTCCATCGTTTTTTGCGCGGCGGCCACCACAGACTCCGCGGTGAAGCCGAACTGTTTCATCAGATCCGATTCGGAACCGGAGGCGCCGAATGTCGTGACGCCGAGGATCTCGCCAAACGGGCCCACATGCCGTTCCCAGCCGGTCGGCTGGGCCATTTCGACAGCCACGCGCGCGCGCGCCGTCGGCGGCAGCACTTCGTCGCGGTAGGCCGGCGTCTGTTCGTCAAACAGGCGCGGCGCGGGCATGCTGACAACTCTTGCGTGAATGCCTGCGGTGAGCAACGCTTCCTGCGCCTGAACGCACAGGCTCACTTCCGAGCCCGTCGCGATCAGCACCACGTCCAGTTTAGCGCCTTTCTCCGGAGAAACCACGTAGGCGCCGCGTTCGATGCCCTGTGTCGCGCGCTCAGCCGTCGTTGCGAGAATGGGAAGCGCCTGACGGGACAGAGCGAGAGCGACGGGCCGGTCGCGGTGCGCGATGGCGAATCTCCAGGCGGCCACCGTTTCGTTGGCGTCTGCGGGGCGGATCACGACGAGATCGGGAATGAGCCTGAGCGATGGAACGTG
>JAJZZT010000126.1 GCA_021797415.1 Bacillota bacterium | reverse complement strand
CGCCCATGCTCCGCAAAGGTTTGGAATCAGGTAGGCGGCCGTCAGGATGCCGTTTGTATACCCCACCGTGACGGCCCTCCGGCGCGTGTGGACGAACTCGGAAAGAAACAGGTAGGGCAGGGGCAGGATCGCGCCCTCTCCAAGTCCGGAGAGGAAGCGGACGGCGACGAGCATGTCGAAACTGTTGGCCAGCGCGCCAAGAAACGTCAGCACGGAGAAGGCCGTCAGTCCGATCAACGCCACGCGCCGGCGGCCGAAGCGGTCGGCGATCGCCCCGGCGGGGATCATGCCCAGCACCACGCCGAGTATGGAGGCGATGGCGAATGTCCCTTGCTGGCCCGCGGTGAGGTGCCATGTCTTGTTCAGCATGGCGATGACCGGGCCAACGATGCCTATGTCGAACGCTTCGGCAAGCCAGACAAAGGCGAGCAGGACCATGATGCCGACGATGGAGCGCGTCAGCGGAATTCTGTCCAGGCGCGCGAGCAGATTTTCGTCTTCATGCAACTGGGCGGACAGGGCTGCCATGGGATACATCTCCTTTCAGATGTCGGTTGTGCGCGGTCGGCGCCGCGCCGTTTACGGCGTGCGCGACGATGCGGTCTGCAGCGCGGCGGACAGCCAGCGCGGCGGTTCGGATTTTTGTCCGACGATATAGCTGAGCAGCGGTACGCTGGAAATCCCGCGCGCGATCAGGATCGCGCCGCCGTAGACCGCTGCGATCGTCAGAGGCAGCAGCACCCAGCGTTCCAGGCTGGTGGTGTGCAGCGCGTACACGGTCACCTCGGCGAAGTGCAGCAGCAGCGGATGGATGAGAAAGACGCCGAAGGAAGCGGCCGCAGCCGTCTTGACGAAGGCGGAGAACCAGCGTACGCGATTCTTGAGGCGGTTTCTCGACCACACGATGCCGGCGTACATCAGGGACATGGTTATGACGAAGCTGTACGGGATCATGATCGGCTGCAAGACGAGCACGCTCATCGTCTCATCCTGTTTCCAGACGAAACGGTCGAGCCCGTAGTGGGCGAGCAGCACGACGACCGAACCGATCAGCACGCCGATCACCAGGCGGCCATGCTTCTCGATGAACGCGCGCACCTGTTGGTAGTTCACCGCGAAGACGGCGCCGGCGATAAACCAGAACTGATAGGTCAGGATATTGCGGTCGCGGTACCGGATCAGCCAGTACAGCCATGCGGGAAAATGCGTGATGTTCAGGTTTTGCAGATAGTCTTTGTTCAGCCACATCAGTCCGAGTTCCAGGACGAACGATCCGGCCAGGATCCACCAGTGGTATCTCTCCGTTTTACGCATGAAGGCGACAAACAGAGGGAACAGGATGTACACCTGCATCGAGATGATCAGGTAGTACAGGTAAAACTGGTGGCCGGTCAGCATCGAGAACAGGAACGTTCCGGCGAGGTACGGGAACGACCACACAAAACCCTTGAGATACATGCCTTCAAACAGGATGTAGATCAGCGTGAACGCCGCGTACGGAATGAAGATCAGCTTGAAACGCTTGTTCCAGAAGTCCCATGCCCGGAACGGTTTTTTGTAGTAGGTGATGAACAGGACGAGGCCGGTGATGTACATGAACGATTCCCGGGTGAAGTGCAGTGCGGTCAGGGACCCTTCAAAGAACACCTGCGTTTTGGAAAGCGGAACCGCAAATAAATTGTAAAACGAAAATATGTGAACGCATACGACGCCAAGAATAATGAACGCGCGCATCAGGTCGACTTCATACAGATGTTCTTTCGCCTTAAGATGTCCATTCGCCTTGCCCTGTTCCAAGCGTTCTCCCTCCCTTCCAACTGAATCGTAAAGGCGCAGGTTTAAAATTGCCTTAAGAACCTGTTCAAAAAGGGGGCAGAACTCTTTGGCGCGTTGCGAAACTGTGGCGGCAGCGCGGAAGACGCGGGATTGGCGTCTTTGATTTAAGGTGGTTTTAAGACTAATGCGACAGACTGTGGCCATACACAACAGAAATAGTGATTGGGGAGATCCAGCATGTCCGAGCTCAGTTCATCGCTGTATCGGAGATTGCAATCGGATGATGACAGGGTGATATTCTTCGATGAGCGCTGGCGCCACGGCGCGGATCTTCGGCGGGATGTGGCGGCCGCGCAGGCTTCGCTTGTGCGACTGGGCACCGTTCCCGGGGACCGGATCATGTTGGCGGATGAAAATTCCTATGCGTTTGTTGTCGGTTATCTCGCGATTCTGCTCTGCGGCGCCTGCGTGGTTCCGATCAACCCGCGCATGCCCGCGCCCGAACTGATCAAGGTGATCGGCCGGTCGCAGGCGGTCGGCGCGGTCGCCGGGAGCAGTGTGCTGCACACCGCGTTTGCCGATCCCGGGTTGCGGGATGTGCCGCTGCGGTTTGTCGCGGAGCTTTGCGTCGACGGACGGGATGCGGTCCATGTGGAGGGAACGAATGCGGCGGGCGCGAACCGCGCACAAGCTCCGGACGGCGACGCCATCTGTCGCATAGGAGAGGACGCAGGGGCCATATTGCTCTTCACGTCCGGTACGACGGGCACGCCAAAAGGCGTGCAATTGACGCACAGGCAGGTCATGGCCACGGTGAAAAACGTCATCGGAGCGCACCGCTTGACAGCGAGCGACACCTCGTACTTATTCCTTCCCTTGTTTCACATCAACGCCGAAGTGATCGGGCTGTTGTCCACATTGGTGTCCGGCGGCAAGATGATCGTCGAGAGAAAATTCAGCGCTTCGCGCTTTTGGCCGG
>JAJZZT010000464.1 GCA_021797415.1 Bacillota bacterium | reverse complement strand
TCTGGCCGCCTCTTGGGCAACGCGGCCCGCCCCCACAATTGCGAGTGTGCTCCCGGGCAGTTCCGCAAACGGATAGTGCCTGTCCCAGAGGGCATGTTGCTGATTGCGCACCATAACGTGCAGTCCCCGCGTGAAGGAAAGCATCATGCCAAAGATGTTTTCGGCCATTTGTGGACCATGAATTCCGCTAGAATTGCTGATTTGGATATTTCTCTCCCGAATCAGGTCAAAGGGAAGCTGATCGACCCCCGCGCTCAGCGCGTGAAACCAGCGGACGCGCTTCGCGGCGCGGATGCGCTCTGCGGTGAACAGCGTCTCAAAGCCGACGATAATCTCCGCCTGTGCCAGCGCTTCGGCCGCCCGCAGATCGTCGAAACCTGACAGCAGAACTATTTCTTCGGAAACATGCCGGCTGACCCTATCCTTGTACTGGTCGCCCACAGCCTGCAGGAACAGGATCATGTAAGATATCCCCCTGTCATATAAAATATCCCTTCGCTTGAGGTAAACCATCTCTCCTGTCATGATAATGTGAAATACTTGTTCGTACAATATCAGACTATCATCAGCTCGTCGCGAACAGTTGCGGGTCAATCCGTTCCATGAGCGGCGTCAACGACCGGGTGTAAAACGCGCACAGTTCATGCAGGGCGCGCGTGCAGATCATGTACAGCAGACGGCGGTCCTGTTCGCCCGGATAGCGGTCCGCGCCGGCGTCCGGGATGATGATGGCGTCAAACTCCAGACCTTTTGCCAAATAGGACGGAATGACGACGACGCCCGCGGGATACACGTTCGTTCCCTCCGTGACGTGCACAGCGTCAAAGTGTCCACAGGACAATTCCATCAACGAACGGCATTCGTCAGACGTCTTGCCGATCACCGCGATCGACCGGGCGCCTTCGGTCAGCAGCCGGGCCAGTTCCGCGTCAAGAGCAGCCAGTCGCTGCCGTTCGTCGGCCACGCGGATGATGCGCGGCAGACGGCCGTCGCGCTGCAGCCACTCTCCCCCGTCCCCCGCCGCGAGAAGAGCGTGGCCGAAGGCGGCGAGCTGGCGCGTTTGGCGGTAGCTTTTGTTGAGCGTCGTCGTGTGTAGCTCGCCGGACGGGAAAACGGCGGAGAGCGTCTGCGGCAGTCCTGGATAGGCATTGTCGAATGCCTGGTTGACATCCCCCACAACGGTGAACCGAGCTCTCGGAAACAGTGTGCGAAATACCTCCCATTCGCACGGAGAATAATCCTGCGCCTCGTCCACGATCACGTATTTTATGTCGCCGCGAATCACAGCTCCGGACATCGCCGTGCACAACAGCATAGCCGGGGCCAGATCTTCACGCGGCCAGCGTCCGGAAGCCAGCCGGTCTGCGCTAATGCGGCATATCTGCGGCCAATCTCCCGTCATCCCGACCTTTTTGGCCAGACGCGCAAACAGCTCGCAATCCTCATACAGAAGGCGATACAGAACGGCCGCATTGAAACAGGGCAGACGGGAAGCCTGGCGGCGCAGTTCGGCGATCTCTCCGCCGGCGCGCTCAAGGGCCATCCGTCGTATTTCGCCGGGCGTACCCACGTAGTGCGGACGGCACTCCAGTTCTTCGGCGATGTCCCGGACGCGCTGACGGCGACGCTCCTCCAGAATGTCTTTCAGCGCTCGGCGCACCTGGTCGATCCGTCCCTCCAACAAAAGAGAGGCGCGCCCTGATGTAAACACATCCTTGAGCGTCTTTCCCTCGATCACCACTTCCCCATCGTGGATGAGATCCGCAAAGGGCATGAACCCGCTGTTGAGATGGTCGGCGTATGCCGCGATCACTTTCGCGAATTTTATGCCGCTTTTTTCCCTGATGGCCTCCCTGCGCCCGGTGCGCTGCCCCTCATCCCCGTCGCCGAGCAGCATGTCCATCCGGGAGGCCGTCGTTTCTGCCCGCAGGCGCGAACCGAGGAGTTTGTGGACCCATTCAAGAAATGTGGATTGTGCGACGTCTTCTTCTCCCAATTCCGGCAGGACGCGCGAGATGTAGTCGCGAAACAGGTCGTTGGGAGAGAAAACGAGGATCTGATCCCGGCGGATGCGCCCTCTGTTCCGGTAGAGCAAGTAGGCGACCCGCTGCATCGCGACGGACGACTTCCCGCTTCCCGCGACTCCTTGCACAACGAACATCCGGTGGTCCGCATCGCGGATCACGAGATTCTGTTCCCGCTGGATCGTCGCCACGATCGGACGCATGCGTTCCCCGCCGCTGTCGGCCAGCATCTCGCACAGCACATCGTCCCCGATTGCGAGTTCCGTATCAAACATGCTTTTCAGTTCGCCGTCCCTGATGATGAACTGGCGTTTTGCGAGAATGTCGGCCTCCACCAGCCCTAGCGGCGACACGTAGGTCGCGCGCCCCAGACGGTCTTCGTAAAACAGGCTAGAGACCGGCGCGCGCCAGTCGCAGACCAGTTCCTCTCCCTCTTCACTCACGAACGACTGGATGCCGACATAGAGTCGCTCAGACTGCGCGCGATCCTGCTCGCGAAAGTCAAAGCACCCAAAGTACGGGCGGGCAAGCAGGGAACAAAGGCGATTTTCCCGCTCCCTGGTGGCCGTATACACACTCTCTTTGGCATACTCCCGCTGCATGTACGTGGCCAGTTCCACCACGGTATCCCACTGCGAGACATCGTGGGATTCTGTCTCGAACAGGTGGCGCCGCTCCTGAAAGATCTCCTGACGGACAGCCGCATTGTTCCCTGCGATCGTCGCCAGTTGTCGCCTGATGGCG
>JAJZZT010000310.1 GCA_021797415.1 Bacillota bacterium | reverse complement strand
GAATCCATAACTGCTCCCGGTCTGCGTCGATTGCAGCGCGATGTAGTACGGGGTGCTGCCGCTGCCGCTGTTGATGATGCTGGCCGAAACGTCCGTCGTGGAACTGGACTGATTGATCGCGGCGACGATGTTGTTGAGACTCTCGTTCGCCGTGATGTTGACCGTGGCGGTTCCGCCGTTGTTGGACGTGATGGTGAAAGAACCCGCCGCGATGGAGGACGATCCGCTTGCCGAAGATTGTCCGACGGTGGCGACATCGAGTTGGCTCTGTGCGAGCTGCGTCACGCTGATGTTGTACGTTGCGGACTGGGCTCCCGCCTGGGCGGTCGCGGAAAACGCGGACGAACTGGAGGTCACGGTGACGGGCGTCCATGCCTGCAGGCTGGCCAGCGTCTGCGTCGCGGACTGGAACTGGCCGAGCGCCGACTGCAGCGCGGTGAGCGCGCTCTGCTGCGTGGACAGCGCGCTCAACTCCTGGTTTGGCGCCGACTCCAGTTGATGGGTCAGGACGGACTGATACTCCTGGACGTACTGTGCGACGGGCACCCCATTGCCCGAGGGGTTGGAAATCGTGTTCAACTGTTGCAGCAGGTTGATCGACATTTGATGGCCACCTCCCTGAGGAGGCTCCCGCCGCGATCACGCGGGCGGGAGCGGTGGTACTGACTGTGCCGCAGGGCGTCCTTTGGTCTTTCCCTGAATCGGCGGAGCTTAACTGAGCAACTTCAGGATGGCCGCCGGCTGTTGCTGCGCCTGCCCGAGCATGGCGAGGCCGACCTGTTGCAGGACCTGCTCCTGGCTGAACTGCGTATAGGCGGTCGCCATGTTCGTGTTGGTGATGGTCGATTCCGCGTTCTGAAGGTTCTGCGACGAGTTCTGGAGATTGGAAATCGTGTAGTTCAACTGATCCTGGATGGCGCCGAGCGATGCCTGATAACCCGACAACTGCGAGATCGCTGACTGAACGCTCGCAATTGCAACCTGGGCGGACGCCTGAGTGGCGATTGATATTGATGATGTCCCGATGTTGAGACTGGTGTTGTTGACGGTCGGAATGGTGAACTGTAAGGACTGCCCATTCTGTGCTCCAATCTGCAATATCATCGGTGAGGTTGCGTAAGTTCCGTGAAGGAGTGTCATGCCGTTAAACTGGGTCGTGGTTGAGATTGTACTGATCTGATTCTGTAGTGATGTGAATTCCGTCTGTAGATTCGCAAGGTCGCTGGATGTCTGGGTGCCGTTGGCTGCTTCGACGGCCAGCGTGTTCATCGTCTGCAGGATGCTCTCGACCTGGTTCATCGCGCCTGTCGCCGTCTGGACCAAGCTCACGCCGTTCTGGGCGTTTTGCGTCGCCTGGTTCAGGCCGTTGACCTGGGATGTCATCTGCTGCGAGATGGCGTAGCCGGCCGGGTCGTTCGCGGCGCTGTTGATCCGGTTGCCGGAGGACAACTGGGCGTATGAGGTGTTCAATTCATTTTGAACATAATTGAGGTTGTTCAGGATATTACTCGCCGAAGCGTTGTTGTTTACGCTGAAGCTCAACGACATGTGAAGCACTTCCTTTCAATCCGTCGGATGTATGTGCTGCATGTGCTGCAACTGCTGGATCCCGCCGCCGATCAGCCGTTCGGCAGATAGCTGACAAGCGAAGGCAACAGGATGCCCGCCCCCATCTTCAACGCCGCCTGGAACACGGTCTGGTCAGTGTTGAACTGGGTGATGACCTGGGCCATATTTGCGTCAACGATCACCCCCTTTTGGGTGGTCATCCGCTGCGAGTACTGATTCATCAGGTTCTGCGCGGATGTCATGCGCTGGATGCGCGTCCCCAGATCCGCGTTGATATTGACGACCTGGTTCAGGTTGGCGTTCAGATTCGACAGATCCTGCGACAGTGCGGCGTGGTTGCCGTTCGCCAGGTCGGTCACGATGCTCTGCAGCGTCCCCTGGAGGTCACTGGTTGCGCCGGCGGACGTGGTGAGAAACATCGCGCCTGCGGTCGCATTGACGTTGACCTGGACGCCGGACATGATCGTGTAGGCGATCGGCTGTGTCGCGCCTGGCGGCGCGCTCGCCGCGCCGCCGTATCCCGCGTAACCGGACGGCGCCGTGGCTGTCGCCGTGCCGCCGAACAGGTAGCGGTTGCCCTGCTTGCTGTCCAGGACCTGGTTGACCGCTTCCGCCAATTGTTTTGCCGTCTGTGAGAGCGCGGCGTCCCCGGATGCGCTGTTTGACGGAGCGTTCAATCCCTGCAGCACGGTGCCCTGTACCTGCTGCAGTTGGCTGATGATCGACTGGATGGCGGCGGAACTGTTTTTCATCCAGGTAAGGCCAGCCGAGATGGTGCTCTGGTTAGCCGTGATCTGGCTGAGCGTCGCGTTGACGGACATAACCTGCGACACCGCGAGCGGGTTGTCCGACGGTTGGTTCAGCACTTTTCCCGTGGACATCTGCACCTGGGCGTTCTGCATGCGCTGTGCGTCCTGCGTGAGGTTGTACAGGAATTGCTGCGTCATCATGTTCTGCGTGACTCTCACCTGCTCACCCCCACACCTGCTTCGTCAAAGCCTGTCTATCCTGAAAATGCGATTCCGCTGCCAGCCGTCGCCCTGCCCTATGCCCTCTGCTCAGACACCGCTTCGCGGAACTCGCCGGGCATAGGGCAGGGCGACGGCCCAGCAAACTTTGTCCATGGTGCGGAACTCGCGACGAGCAAAGAGGATGACGAAGCCCCATCGAACCTTGTCCATGGCGCGGATCCCGCCGGGCACAGAGCAGGCGCCGGCCCCGGACGGGAAATTATGGCACGCTGCTCAACAGCGTCTGGATCATCTGGTCAAACACGGTGATGAATTTGGCCGCCGCGCTGTACGCGTTCTGATACTGCACCATCTGTGCCGCCTGTTGGTTGATGTCGACGCCGGACACCGACTGGCGCAACTGGGACGACTGCTGTGCGAGCGCGTTTGCCGTCTGTTCGCTCGAAATGGTGTTCGCCGTTTCGGTTCCTATGGACGAGACGACCTGGGCGACTCCCTGGTCGAACGTCCCGGTGAAATTCTGTGCGGAGGAAGGAACGCCTGTTATCGAGTTATAAAGATTATAGGAAAATGCCGTCGTCGCGTTCTGCACGTTTGCGACAGCCTGCGCCGTGCTGTTGTTTCCCGGATTTGCGGAGCCCGCGGTGGACAGGGAGGACGCCGTGAAGGCGGAGGCGGTCGTCAGGTACACGACCGGACTGTCTGCGGGCGGTGTGCCTGTTCCGGCCGGATTCACATTGAAAACGGCGCCGCCGTACGCCTGGTTGACCTGCGATGCGAGGTTCTTCATATATGCGTTTAAGTAAGCCAGCGTGTTGCGCACATCCGTGATGCCCGCCACATTCCCCGCGATCGAGCCGGATGTGATCGCGCCTAGGAGCGCCGCGTCGGTCGGCGCGGGCTGCGAGGGCGATCCCGGCGGTCCCACCAGGTAAATCGTCTGGTTGCCTGCCGACAGTGTGACATCGAGGTATCCGGGGTACTTTTGCGCCGGAGTCGCCCCGCCTGTCATCTGCGGATCCTGGAAATACTTGATGTTGGCCAACTGCGCCATCTTGTCGAGAAGAACGCTGCGCTGGTCTTCCAGCGTGTTGGGACTCGCGCCGGTCTGGCCGGCGCTCACGATCTGCGAGTTCAGTTGCGCAACCTGCGCGGCGTACGACACGAGTTCTCCCAGTTGTCCGGAAGGCCCGCCCTGCGCGGATGATTGTGCGGTGCCGACCACCGTTTGAAGGTTTGCCTGCATGGCGGAGAGTTGGTTGCCCACCGTCTGGAAGGTCTGCCCAAGGCTCTGCGCCTGGGATACCACCGCCTGTGCGGCCGCCGTATTGCCGGGGTCTGTGGACAGTGTCTGCCAGGATGCAAAGAACTGGTCCAGCGCGTGCTGCATGCTTTGCGAACTGGGTTCGTTCAGGATGCCTTCGATCTGTGTGAGGATATCGTTGTGCGTTTTGTACATCTGGTACGATCCCTGATTGGCCCGGTCCTGGGCGTTGTAGAAAGCGCTGATCTGCCGCGTCACCTGATTCACGGTGACGCCCTCGCCCGTCTGGCCGGACAGCAGCGGCGCGTTGCCTGACGGGAGTACCGGGAACGATCCGTATTCGCCCAGTTGTGCGACTTCCTGCGCATAGCCCGGCGTATTGGCGTTCGCGATGTTGTTGGCGATCACGCTTTCCGCCTGGGATGCGGCATTCAGAGCCGTCATGCCGGTGTTGAGTGGAAGGAATGTTGAGATCTGCATGACGGCGGTCCATCCTTTCTGTGAGAGGTAGTTCAAAAAGTGGGCAGAACTCCCCGGCGCATTGCGGCGTCATCGCCAGAAATGCTCCCTCACGTACCAAAAACGTACGCTCGGTCCGCATTTCTGTCTGCTTCCTTGCACTGCGTGGGTCTTACCTGCCCTCTTTTTGAACTGGATCCTTATAGAGGTAGTTCAAAAAGTGGGTAGAACTCCCCGGCGCATTGCGGCGTCATCGCCAGAAATGCTCCCTCACGTACCAAAAACGTACGCTCGGTCCGTATTTCTGTCTGCTCCCAATGGGACATGGGATAAAGTCCACTGCAGATTCGGTTGATCCCATGTCCCATTGCACTGCGTGGGTCTTACCTGCCCTCTTTTTGAATCGGACGCGCTTTAGCCCACGCGGGAAAATGCAAGATGACCGGCAAGCGTCTGCATGACGCCTTCGACCATGAGCAACGCTTGTCCCACCAGCGCCTGCTGTGCCTGTATCGCATCCGTCAGCCTCTTCAACCGTTCGCGTTCCGCCTCTCCGACGGGACTGCCCTGCAGCTTGCGCGCCCAGACGCACTGTTCAACGACGAGTTCTTCGATTCGTCCCACTTCATTGGCGATAAGCGCGTCCATGACCTGTTTGTTCAACTTCTCAAGCTGCGCGATGCACTGCGCCGCCGTATCGCTTGTTTCCATATCCATGCGCCCGCTCCATTCCGCAGATGCCGCCCCCGATGGTCCGCCGGGATCAACCGATGTGTTTGCCGTCAATCAGGGCGCGGGCAAGCGTACCGAGATCAACCGTGTGCGCCCCGTTCGCGATGGCTTGCTTGACGCGTTCGAGATCGGCCGCTCTTGAAGATCTGTACGGCGCTCCCTGTTGCGTTTTTCCTTCGTTCTGCGCCGCCGGGCTTGCGCCTGTCGGGCCGGAAACAGGCCGAATGAACGACTGGTCCATTCTGTCTCCCCCTTCACTCTATACTTCGGTCGTATTTGCTTTTTTTTTGCGCAGTTTCCGGACTCCGAGTAAATTTTTTTTGACCTTGTCCAATGCCTGGTGATAGGCGCGCGTGACGGTCGATATGGAAACGTCCATCGCGTAGGCGATTTCCGTAAATGTGTAGCCGTGTTCCACGAAGAGAGAAATGATGAGCCGTTCGCGATCCTCCAGTTGTTGCAGTGCGTGGATTACATCCATCCACAGTTCGTGATCTTCATAGACAACGCCGGCTGAAAGATTGACAGCGTGTTCGAGATCCACCGTGTAGGGGGTTTCGTATGCGCGCAGTTTCGCCTGTTCTGTGCGGGTGACCTTCACGGGCGAAGAGTCCCGCAGGGCGTCGCGCATGCCGTACTTGCTCTGCTGCCGGAAGAGGATGTCGTTTGCATCACAGGCGCAACTGAGCCCCTGGCGCAGACAGAACTGCCACCAGCGCAGGGCCGCTGCCCCGACGAGGTCATCGGCGTCGATGGCGGCGCTTTTGCGCAGTCCTGCGAGTCTGATCGCCAGGCGTTTCAGGTAGCTCATTTGTTCGGGTGTGAAGTCGTTTGCCGGATACTCCACTGTACTCCTCCATTGGTTTTTTGCGCGATGTAACAGATACGGATCTATGTATCGGACACGCGTCTGTACAACGGCGCGGGGGCGGGTTTCCTCGCAAGTTCCCAAGATAAACCTAACATAACACAGTGCGGCGACCGCGGTCATGTTCAGTTGAGACTGCGAGATTCACCAGTCGGCACTGCGCGATCCGCCGGTCGGTGGGGATGCGCGGGAGAGTCCGGCGCGTGCGCCGGGGACAAAACTTCTTTTTGCCGCGCTCTGTGGGCAATGCTATACTATTTTATAAGAAGGGAGGATCCGAAGATGAAGATTCACGTTCGTGGAGACCATCATCTGGATGTGACACCTGCCTTGAGGGAGTATGTTGAAAAAAAACTGGGCCGTTTGAACCGGTATCGGGAAGCGGAGGAGACCAAGGAGGTCAATGTCACCATGGCTGTCACGCGCGACGTGCACAGCGTGGAGGTGACGATGCCGATCGCGCATCTGCTGTTGCGCGCGGAGGAGAGGTCTCCCGATATGTACGCTTCGATCGACATGGTGGTAGACAAGCTGGAAAAACAATTGGCCAAGTATAAACATAGAGTGGGGCAGAAAGTCGACCAGCGGCAAAAGGCGGAAGGGAACCGGGCGAAAACGGGGCAGCGCCTGTCGCGCGGCGCGGAACACACCGAGGAAGAGGAGAGCGACGCTGAACTGACGGTTGTCCGCAAGAAAGAATTCGACATGAAGCCCATGCATATTGATGAAGCGATCATGCAGATGGACATGCTCGGGCATGATTTTTTTGTATTCGCAGATGCGAATACAAATAAAACGAACGTCGTGTACAGGCGGCATGACGGCCAGTACGGGCTGATCGAAACGCGCTGATTTCCTGCGCGGCGTCGGTCGATTTGTCGATATCGCGACTCTTCCGGACCAAGGGAGTGGTGATGAAGTCCCCTGTGCAGGCGATCTACTTCCCGCTATCCATTCCGCCGCAGGCCGGGAAAGGCGGACTGGCGCTTTGAATATGCTGGTAGAGGGTGTGATGGCGGGGTTGGGATGCTGGGGGGAGAGAGCGTGGGCGTCCTGGTCTGGATTGGACAGATTGTCGCCTTCCTTGCGGTATGGAAGGTTGCCCATCTGCTGTTTTGGAACCTGCGCAAGATGACGGGCTTCACTTCGCTGTTCGTCGCCATGGCGGCGACGCTGCTCATCGCGCTTGCGGCGGTTGCGCTGTTGCGCGCGGTGGACGACAGTTGGGCCAAGGTGTTGCTCGCCGCGCTGATTGTGGGTGTGGCAAACGGCGAGTACGAGTACAACCGGGGGATGCATTCGTCGTAAGCGGGGCTGGGCGCGGCGGCAAGCGGAGGAAGCGCGGTCTTCTTTCGCTTGCCGCAAGGCTGCGTGTTCCGATCACTGTGTGTGAGGTGTGTAGTATAGTTGGCAATTCATTGGGGACGTGTGATAAAGCCCGCGAAAATTCGGTTTATCACATATCCCGCCTGTAGGAGGCACTAATTGTGTATACGATAGATAGTCCGTTTCTTAATCTTCAGCAATCATCGATCGATTGGCTCTATCGGTACGAGCCCATTCTCGATTTTCTTGTTGTGCATGAGCTTCTGAATGCGGATATTCTGGATTACGGGTGTGGGAATATTGGGCTGGGGAGCGTGTTCAACGGCAAGTATTTCGGGATAGATATCAATCCGATCGTCCCGGAGGTGGCGAATCTAACTCCTATCCATCACGTACATCCTTATGACCTTGAAAAGACGTTTGATGTGGTCTGCGCGGTCGATGTTCTGGAGCACATCCCCCTTCCGGAGAGGGGTCTATTCTTCATGACCATGAGGAGAATCACAAGAAGACACCTCATCCTTACGTTTCCGACCAGAGAGGCAGGATATCAACTCGATGTTGAAACGGGGATGTTTCTTGATTCGCAGGGTCGTCTGCCGGATTGGCTGCTGGAGCACCTTTCGCTACAGCATCCTGGAGTTGATGAGATTGTAAAACTTGCTTGCGACAGTGGGTTTAAGATGACCAGTCGGCTGATGAATACGCATCGCATCATGCATTATCTGGGCTGCATCGGTATTCACGTATCCGGGCCGTTGAAAGTCAAACTTCTCAACGAGATTCATTACCTAAACGTTCTTCACAGTCAGGAATCCGCACTTGACATGTACAGAGCCATACTCTTCCTGGAGGTGGCGTGATGAAGTATTCGGTGGTGATCCCATGCTACAACGTCCAGGATTATGTGGAAGTCTGTCTTCAAAGTGTCATTCGCGCCTCCAAAGCCGTCTCCGGTCAGGTTGAAATCATTGTTGTCAACGATGCCTCGACGGACGATACACGGCAGAAGGTGGAACAGATCGCGCACGATCTTGCGCAGGACATCCCGATAGTCAATATCAATAATTCGGAAAACAGGGGTCTTGCCGCAACGCGCAATATCGCCGTTTCTCATTCCCGCGGGTCCTATGTGCTGTTACTTGATGGAGATAATCTTGTTCACGACAGGATCTTTGAAATTCTCGAACGGGAGACCGTCGCTCATCCGGATGTGGATATCTTCGTACTTGGCATGGCCCTGATCGATACCAGGGGCAATGTCGTCGGGAATTTCTATGGTGATAAGATACGGGCCGATGTCGCGGCGGACATGGGTGCGATGTCCATCCCTCTTCTGCGGGGAAATTTTATAGACAACTTCTCGCTGGTCCGCCGGGATGTGCTTGGCGAACGGCCCTATAACGAGCATCTGCGGGCACTGGAGGACTGGGATCTATGGATACGACTTTCGTGGATCGGGCGTTGCCGATTTGGCTTCATTCCCTTTCCAATGGGGGGATATCGACTGAGAGAGGAGTCATTGACCTGGGAGATGGAGCGTGATCCAAAGTTCCGCGAGCGGGTAATGCTGAAAATTTATTCCAAGATATTGTTAAATTCGAAGGCGATGGCTTTGCCTGCTGAATTATATGCCCAGATCACAATGCTGATCCGGCAATTGTGCGCCAATTTGATCCTTTCCTGAGGGATGACCGGAGCAGGATTCCATTATGCAGGAACCCGCTGGCATAAGGGTTGGTTCGAGTTGCTATAAAAAGATGGAAAAGGAAAAAGGCAATAAATTTCGCGAATGAATGCGATGGGATTGATGGGATCTGGACGCGGGGCAGGATGGGTTGTGCGCCGACGGTAAAAACAGTACAATAAAGGTCTGTAGCCGGGTTTGCCGACGGACCGTGTGTTCCTTGTGCGCGTTCACGCGCCAGGGGTGGTCCGGGCACCTCCTGAAGCGAGGGGAGTGACACCCTATCCATGGGGTTGTTAGACAAGCTTCTGGGCAATGAACGGGAATTGAAAAAAATGTTCCGGACGGTTGACCGAATCCGCGAACTGGAACCGCGTTTCGAAGCGTTGTCCGACGAGGACTTGCGCGGACAGACGGCTCTGTTCAAAGAGCGCCACACAAACGGTGAAAAACTCGATGTCATCCTGCCAGAAGCGTTTGCGGTTGTCCGGGAAGCCGCGAAACGTGTGCTTGGCATGCGCCATTTTGACGTGCAGATGGTGGGTGGGATTGTCCTTCATCAGGGGCGCGTTGCGGAAATGCGGACAGGCGAAGGCAAGACGCTGGTCGCCACGCTTCCCGCCTATCTGAACGCACTGACCGGAGACGGCGTGCACATCGTGACGGTCAACGACTATCTGGCCAAGCGCGACAGTGAGTGGATGGGGCAGGTCCATCGGATGCTGGGGCTGACCGTGGGACTGAATATCCACGGCATGTCGCACGCCGAAAAGCAGGAAGCGTATCGGGCAGACGTCACATACGGGACCAACAATGAGTTCGGCTTCGACTATCTGCGGGA
This sequence comes from Bacillota bacterium, assembly GCA_021797415.1. The sequence goes on along the minus strand of JAJZZT010000310.1, from coordinate 9,306 downwards.
CAACATGGTCCTGAGCCTGTCGGAGATGGTACAGCGTCCGCTCGCCTACGCCATCGTCGACGAGGTGGACAGCATTCTCATCGACGAGGCGCGCACGCCGCTCATCATTTCGGGTCCGGCGGAGAAGTCGACCGACCTGTATTTCATGGCGGACCTGTTTGTGCGCTCCCTGAAACACGAAGACGACTATACGTTCGATGAGAAGGCCAGGACCGCGAATCTTACGGAGAACGGCGTTCATAAGGCGGAGCGATACTTTCACCTGCAAAACCTCTACGACCCCGACCATATCACGATCAATCACCATATCACGCAGGCTCTCAAGGCGCACGCGCTGATGCACCGCGACAAGGATTACGTCGTGCTCGGCGAGGAAGTGGTGATCGTCGATGAATTCACGGGCCGCATGATGCAGGGCAGGCGGTACAGCGACGGTCTGCACCAGGCGATCGAGGCCAAGGAAGGCGTGAAGGTGCAGAACGAGTCGCGCACCCTCGCGACGATCACGCTGCAAAACTACTTCCGGATGTACCGTAAACTGGCTGGAATGACCGGGACAGCCAAGACGGAAGAGCAGGAACTCATCGATATCTACGCCATGGATGTCATGACCACTCCGACAAATAAGCCCAACCAGCGCCAGGACCTCTCGGATGTCGTCTACAAGAGCGTGAAGGGCAAATTCAACGCGGTGGTCGACGAAATTGCCAGGCGACACAAGGTGGGGCAGCCGGTTCTCGTGGGGACGACCTCGATCGAAAAGTCCGAGTATCTTTCCGGCCTGCTGAAGGCGCGCGGCATTTCCCACCAGGTGCTGAACGCAAAGCACCACGAGCGGGAGGCGGAAATCGTGTCGCACGCTGGGGAACCCAACCTGGTGACGATCGCCACGAACATGGCCGGACGCGGGACCGACATTCTGCTCGGCCTCGGCGTGGCGGAGGTCGGCGGCCTGCATATCATCGGCACGGAGCGGCATGAGAGCCGCCGGATTGACAATCAGTTGCGCGGCCGTTCGGGTCGCCAGGGAGATCCGGGCTCGTCCCAGTTCTATCTGTCTTTGCAGGACGATCTGATGCGGCTGTTCGGCGCCGACAACATCATGGGCCTGATGGATAAACTGGGAATCGAGGAAGACCAGCCGATCGAAAACAAGATGGTGACGCGGGCGATCGAACGGGCGCAGAAAAAAGTCGAGGCGAACAATTACGATATCCGGAAGCACGTGCTCAAGTACGACGACGTGATGAACAAACAGCGGGAAGTGGTCTACAAACAGCGTATGAAGATTCTGGAAGAACAGAATCTGCGGGAAATCGTGGCGGGCATGTGCCATGATCTTGTGGATTTCATGCTGCAGACGTACTGCCTTGTGGATCAGGTTCCGGAGGACTGGGATATCAAGGGCCTGATCGACTACGGGGAGCACGTGTTCCTGACTCCGGGCCGTCTGACGGAGGAAGAACTCCGCCGTTTGGAGAGGGAAGAATTGCAGGATTTCCTGTACGACCAGATTGAGGTCGAATACCAGGCGCGGGAGGAGCAGCTCGGCGAATTTCTGCGGGAGCTGGAACGCGTTGTCGTGTTGCGCTCGGTGGACGCCAAGTGGATGGATCATATCGACGCCATGGAGACGCTGCGCCAGGGCATCCACCTGCGCGCGTACGGCCAGATCGATCCGCTCACCGCCTACCAGCAGGAAGGCTTCCAGATGTTCAACGACATGATTCACAGCATCCAGGAAGAGGTTGTGACCTACGTCTTCAAAGCCCAGGTGTCGGTCCAGGGCGACCTGCCGGAGCGGGAGCCGACGTACTCTTCCACGTCCGGTTGAACGGCCGGTTGAACGGGTTGCCGCACACACCCCTTGTCCGGTTGAACGGCCGGTTGAACGAACTGCCTGCGCACACCCCTTTCCGGAGGGAGAGCAAATGGATTTCCGCCGCCGGCAGTCCGCCGCCGATGGGGATCATTACGCAATTTGAAAGAGAATGGACCGTCTCGGACGGCGATCAGGAGGATTTTGAATGGCGGAAACGTTCGGTGAGTTGCGCGGTGTTTTGAAAAATATGGACCAGCGCTTGGCGGATATCGGGAGGTCTCTTTGACGTAGGGGCGAAGAGTGCGCGCATCGCCCAACTGGAGGCGTTGATGGCCGATCCTTCTTTCTGGGACGACCAGGGCAACGCGCAACGGACCATCGCGGAAGCCAACGCGCTGCGCGATCTCGTCGAGCGGTTCGACGCTTTGCGGACGAGCCTGGAGGATGCCGGCGTCATGCTCGAACTGGCGCAGGAGGAAGACGACCGCGAGCTTTTTCGCGAACTGGACGATGGAGCGGTCGGCCTGGAGCGTTCGCTGGACGATTTTGAACTCGAATTGCTGCTTAACGGCGAATACGACAAGAACAACGCGATCGTCGAGCTGCATCCCGGCGCTGGCGGGACGGAATCGCAGGATTGGGCGCTGATCCTGCTTCGCATGTACACCCGGTTTTGCGAACGCAGGGGCTGGAAAGTCGAAACGCTCGACTATCTTGACGGCGACGAGGCGGGATTGAAGAGCGTCACGCTGTTGGTGAAAGGTCACAACGCGTACGGGTATCTGAAAGCGGAAAAGGGCGTGCACCGCCTTGTCCGCATCAGCCCGTTCGACAGCTCGGGAAGACGGCACACGTCGTTTGCGTCTGTGGACGTGATTCCGGAGATGGATGAGGACATCGAGATCGACATCCGCCAGGAGGATCTCAAGATCGACACGTACCGCGCCACGGGAGCGGGCGGACAGCACATCAACACGACGGATTCGGCGGTGCGCATCACGCATCTTCCGACGGGCGTCGTGGTCACCTGCCAGAGCGAGCGGTCGCAGATCCAGAACAGGGCGGTCGCGATGCGCATTCTGGCCGCCCGGCTGCTGGAGAAGAAACGGGAGGAGCAGGAGGCGGAGGTGGCGGCTCTGCGCGGCGAGCAGAAGGACATCGCGTGGGGCAGCCAGATCCGTTCGTACGTGTTCCACCCGTATTCGCTGGTCAAGGATCACAGGACGGGCCACGAGGTCGGCAATGTTCAGGCAGTGGCCGACGGCGATCTGGACGGTTTCGTGAACGCCTACCTGCGCTGGAACCTGCAGCGCAGGCAGGGCGGCGGGATGTGACCGGAGGGTTTTCAGTCGTTTCCGGTGCTTTTTGATTCTGAAAACACAGTTTCACATTGCGCCTGCAGTTCTCTCCACTGCAGGTCCCATTCTATGGCGGATTCCGGCGGATCCGGCAGGGCGTAGCCGGAATCCCGCGCAAGTTGTACGGTTTGCCGCATATCCTCCGTTTGTTTGAGACTATACAATGAAAGTACACTGATCCACAGTTTGAGCGCTTCTACCTCAGTGCGGTCTTTTGGCGCTGCCAGGACGATGCGTAGGGCATGTTCGGGAAGTGGCAGCCGCAACGTTGACAGCGCGGCGTAGATCAGAAATGCCTGATTGTCTGTATGCATGAAACTTTGCACAGCAAAATTTGCCACGTCGGCGTCTTGAGCCGCGTTCAATTCAACACGCAGCCACTGTTGCATATCCTCCCATTTTGACACTGGCGGGAAATAATCGCGGTTTCGCTGATATGCTTGCGGTGTCCATTCAATCCAACGACCATCGGGAGACCATACCTGACCCCATCGTTTATGGAGAACCTCCAGGTTCACATTCATGGAATGCTGCCACTCCCGGCTGTTCCATGATGCGCTCCCCTTATGGTAGATAAAGACATCTTGCGCAACGCCGATCTGATAACCAGAATTCAGCACCCGGATACAGTAATCGTCATCCTCGTAGTTTCCCTTGCCAAAATCGAGATGAAAACCGCCTACCTTATGAAGGACTTCTTGGCGCATAACCCAAGCAAAGCCGACGATTCTCTGAGTGGCCATAACAGTACCTGCATTCTTCGCGAAAATCATTCGTGCAAACGGATCCAGTGCATCAAGAGAGGAAGAGAAGGGGATGTTCTGTACGCCGGATACATTGCATGCCATCGGCCCGATGAGGCCGAGCGTTGGAAATTGGTAAAAGTGGACGAGCATTCTTTCCAACCAGCCAGATGTGACGACCACGTCATTGTTGAGAATCGCGATGAACTCCGTTGTGGCGGTTGCCAAACCTGCGTTTATTCCGCCCGCAAATCCTGTGTTGTATTCCAAATACACCGGCTTAATCCACGGATGAAGTTCCGCTTGGTTACGTAGATACTCGGGAGTACCGTCCGTTGAACCGTTGTCCACCGGTACAAGAATATAATCCAGCGATGTGGATGCCTGGATACTGGCGATGGCCTGTTTAGTATATTCTAAACCGTTCCAACACAAGATTATGATGGTTATTTTTGGTCGAGATGAAGGAAGAGGGATGTAGTTGTCTGCCGGATCAAGTGTGGTTTCAATCAGTCGGCGCGAAAGACGGTCCATCCAGCGTTCACAGAACTGCATCCTGTTTTGTCGCATCAGGAGGTCATGCTCGATACCTCTGCCAAATGTTTGACTGCCGAGGTGTACAACCTCTGATCGAGGCTGGTAGTAAACATTGTATCCCTTGGAACGCAGCAGCTCGCATAAGTCGGTGTCCTCGTAGTAACCGCGTCCATAGGCGCTTTCCAGTAAAAACTCGGCTGTATCGCCCAGCGCAGTGCGGCGGATCATCAAACTGGCGCCGGAACAGTAGGAGACCTTGCGCAGAAAGTTGACAGAAGGATCATGGCGATTGAGACCGGCTCCCAGTTGAACCGCCTCGCCGTGGTAGAGAATTACACCACCTGCTTCTTCAACGCGATATTCCTTCGTCAACAATTTGGAACCGACCGCGCCCGCATCCGGGAATCGCTCCATGGTTTCATAGAGGGCATTCAACCAACCGGGTAACGGAATGGTGTCATTGTTCAGCAGAACGATAAAAGGGTGTTCGGCGTATGTAAAACCAGTGTTCACCGCTTCGATGAAGCCGCCGTTGCGCGGTAGCCGCACCAGTTTGACTGTAACGTCTGCAGGAATGACGATCTCCTTGGCGCGGGATTCCAGGCTTTCTGTCGAACCATCATCAATGAGCACAAGCTCTTCCGGCAAATCAAAGTTGCTGAACAGCGCGTTCACCGATTCAATGGTTGTTGAGATGTGATTGAAAAACGGCATCAGGATTGTGGCGGGTATGCGAACGGGCATATGAACCGAAGGCCTCCTTAAAAATTAATTATCTATATTTTATGAATGGCTTCTTCCGCGTTGCAATTTCTATTTTTTCGCCGCAATCTCCGGGAATCCTGCAAGGCGGAGAGCCGTGAAGGTGCGGATGGTTGATTGGCGGGACTTCGCTAATTTCACTGTTAAAGCTTACGAGAGCAGTATCACCTATGGTAACATGGGGAAACGATGATATGGGGACAGTTGATCGGTTTCGTCGTGAATGCTTGAGTGTGGTGTGGAGGATGAAGCATGCAAAATCGCGCGGGACAACTCTGGCTGTTTGACATGGACGGGACAATGTTTCGCACGGAGCCGGTTGCTGTGCCCGCTTTTTATCTCGCCCTGGAACGCATGGCGGAAAACGGCGTTCCCATGCCTGGGGATCTGACCGAGAAGCGGATCACGTCGACCTTCGGGCTCACGCACGATAAAATCTGGGCGGCCCTGTACGGTAGCCCATTGAGTCTCGCGCAGCAGGCGACGGCCGACGCTCTCCTGCTCGAAGAAGAAATCGGCCTTATCCGGCAGGGTTCTGGCCAGTTGTACGATTCGGTCGCGGAAACATTGGGCACCCTTTATCGTGAAGGGGCCACACTCGCGGTGGCGAGCAACGGCCAGCAGCCTTATGTGGAGGCGATCGTGCGGCACTTCGGGATCGCGCCCCTGTTCTCCGGACTGTACACTGCGAGCGGCGCGGGGGTGGCCTCCAAGGTCGATCTCGTCCGCCTCGCGTTGCGCGAAATTCCGCACAGGCAGGCCGTCATGGCGGGGGACCGATACACGGACATCGAAGCCGGAAAGGAGAACAGCCTGTTTACCGTCGGTTGCGCATTCGGATTTGGAGAGGTGGAGGTGGCGAAGGCGGACCGGGTGATCCACGGTTTCGCGGATCTGCTGGAGCTCGATATCGGTTCGCCCTGACGGCGCTTTCTGTTCGGGATTCTGACGAGGTATTCTGTCCGGAATTCTGACCTGGATTATGGTCGGGATTTTGGCCGGGGCAACGGAGCGGCGGGTTTCTGGTTTTCCGCATATTTGCCGTAGAGCGACTTTACACGGGTGGCGGTGGCGTATATAATGAAAACGAAAGGTCAATGATAGTCAAGGTCAGGCGCGGGGAGGGTTGCGATGCGTGAGAAGCACAGCGGACCAGATCGAGTCCTATCTCCTGGAGAGATTGAAGGACAGCCGTGTGGGCATGATCGAGGTGCAGCGCGGCGAACTCGCCGAACGCTTTTCCTGCGTGCCGTCCCAGATCAATTATGTGATCGCGACGCGCTTCACCCTTGAGAAGGGGTACGTGGTCGAGTCGAAACGCGGCGGCGGCGGGTATATCCGCATCAAGCGGATCGCGGCGGAGCATATCAATAAGATCGAGCAGTTGGTTCAGAAAGTCGGGGAGAGCATCCCGCAAAAGGAGGCGGAGGATATCGTGTGGCGCCTGGAGAGCGACGAGATGCTCTCGGAACGCGAGGCGGACATCATGCGCATGGCCCTCTCGCGCGACGTGCTCGCGCTGCCGCTCCCCGATCGCGATGAGATCCGCGCCCGCGTGTTGTGCGCGATGCTTTCGGCGGTATTTGTCCACCAGGTAGAAAAATGACCGCTTGCGGTTGACGGCTTGCGATTGACGGCTTGCGGTTGATGGTGAGGTGGAGAAGCATGTTGTGCGAGGAATGCGGCGAACGGCCGGCGACCGTTCATTTTACCGAGATCGTGCAGGGACGAAAGACGGAGTTTCACCTGTGTGAAGCTTGCGCCCGCGAGAAGGGCGCACACGCCTATCAGATGGTCAGCGGCCCTTTTTCGGTGAATCAGTTGCTGACCGGTCTGATGAATCTCGACCCGGCTGTCGCCGAGCGCGCCGCGGCCCCGGCGCTGCGCTGTGATCACTGTGGCATGACATTTGCCCAGTTTTCGCAGGTGGGGCGTTTCGGCTGTCCACACTGCTATAAGGCGTTCGCGTCCGGACTCGACGGTCTGCTAAAGCGCGTGCAGAGTTCCGACCGGCATGTGGGCAAGATCCCCCACCGTCGCGGCGGTCGGGCGACGGCAAGGCGGGAGTTGGCGAATATGAAAAGCAAATTGCAGGAATGCGTTACGGAAGAACGGTTTGAAGAAGCCGCCGCCTTGCGGGACAAGATCCGGATCCTTGAGCAGCAGCTTTCCGCGGATACCGGGTGAACAGGCCATGGGACGAAGTGTTTGCGCGGGCGAATGGGGGTCCGGCGCATGCCGTTTAACGGTGTGGAGCGGCGTGGGTAATGCTCTCGCGGCTGTGGAAAACGGGCGCAACGGAGGTGCGCAGTATGTCGGTGAGTGATTTCATTCATCGCACGAGCGGGAAGTGGCTGAAAGAGGACGGTCCGGAAGCGGATGTCGTGATCAGCAGTCGCGTGCGGCTGGCGCGCAACCTGGAGGATCAGGTGTTTCCGATGATCGCAGCGGAGCAGGATCAGCAGCGGATGCTGGAAGAGGTCGCGCGTGCGGCGCAGACGGACGAGGTGCGCAAGCTGGGCGAATTTCATATGCTGCCCATGCGCGACCTGACGCCCGTGATGCGGCAGGTGCTGGTGGAAAAACACCTCGTCAGCCCGGCGCTGTTAGAGTCCCGCGTCGGCGCGATTCTGTTGCGGATAGATGAAGAATTGAGCGCGATGGTGAACGAGGAGGACCACCTCCGCATTCAGTGTGTGTTGCCGGGATACCAGCCTGTGGAGGCATTCCATCTGGCGGATCGGCTGGACGACGCGTTTGAACATACGCTTGACTTTTCGTTTGATGAGCAGAAAGGTTATCTCACCGCCTGCCCGACCAATGTTGGCACGGGGATGCGGGCATCGGTCATGATGCACCTGCCGGTTCTGGTGATGACCGGGCAGATCAACCGCATCCTGTCAGCGGTCGGTCATGTCGGGCTGGCGGTGCGGGGCATCTACGGCGAAGGGTCCGATGCGCTTGGGAACCTGTTTCAGATTTCCAATCAAATTACGCTGGGACAGTCGGAGCAGGAGATTCTTCATCATTTGAACGCGGTTGCGTTGCAGATCATCGACCACGAGCGCAATGCGCGCCAGCATCTGATGCGGGAGGCGCGCGAAAGGATCGAGGACAGGGTCTGCCGGTCATTCGGGATCTTGGCGTACGCAAGGCAGATCGATTCGAAAGAAGCGATGGAGCGCTTGTCCGATGTGCGGCTCGGCATCGATCTGGGCATCATAAAAGGCGTGTCGGCCAGTATTCTGAAAGAGTTGATGGTGGCGACGCAGCCCGCGTTTTTGCAGATGTTTTTCGGACAGGAGATGACGCCGCAGGAGCGCGACGGCAAGCGCGCGGCGATGATACGCGATCGCATGCGGCAGGAGAGTTGAGAATTGCGATCATGAATCCGGTGTGAAGTGAGGGGAGGATCATGTTGTTCAATCGTTTCACGGAACGGGCGCAAAAGGTGCTGACGCTGGCGCATGAAGAGGCGGTTCGCCTGGGTCATCCGGGTGTCGGGACAGAACATATCCTGCTTGGCCTTGTGCGCGAAGGGGAAGGGATTGCGGCCAAAGCGCTGGTCAGTCTCGGTCTCAGCAGCGAGAAGGTCCAGCGCGAGGTCGAGAAGATCATTGGCCGGGGACCGGGAAACACGACGGGGACGACCTATACGCCGCGCGCCAAGAAGGTCATTGAACTGTCGATGGACGAGGCGCGCAAATTGGGGCACAACTACATCGGAACGGAACACATTCTGCTCGGGCTGATTCGCGAAGGCGAGGGCATCGCCGCGCGCGTGCTGACAAATCTGGGCGTGAGCCTCGGGAAGGCCCGCCAGCAGGTCCTGCAGTTGCTCGGCAGCGATGCGCCCGAGGCCAATGCCGACGCTTCGCAGACGGCCGCGACCCCGACGCTGGACGGACTCGCGCGCGATCTCACGGTGCTTGCCCGCGACTCGAAGCTTGATCCGGTAATCGGGCGGGCGAACGAGATTGAACGGGTGATCCAGGTCCTGTCCAGACGAACCAAGAACAACCCGGTGTTGATCGGCGAGCCGGGCGTCGGGAAGACGGCCATCGCCGAAGGGCTGGCCCAGCGC
>JAJZZT010000354.1 GCA_021797415.1 Bacillota bacterium | reverse complement strand
ATCGACAGGAAAGGGGTCCTGCCAGTTGAGCGCAACCATGGCTGACCAAGCATTGCGTGCGGAAATCCTTTCTTTGAAAGAGCGACGCAACGCGATTATTCTCGCACACAACTATGAATTGCCGGAAGTGCAAGACATCGCAGACCAAGTGGGCGACTCGCTTGCTTTGGCGCGCGCCGCCGTCAGCACCGCCGCGGACACCATCGTATTTTGCGGCGTCCACTTCATGGCCGAGACAGCCGCCATTCTGAATCCAGAGCGCACCGTGCTGCTTCCCGACCTGGAAGCGGGCTGCTCGCTGGCCGACTCGATCACCGCAGACCAGTTGCGGGAGTGGAAAGAAGAGCACCCCGGAGCGGTTGTGGTCTCCTATGTCAACACGTCGGCAAACGTCAAGGCACTCTCCGATTACTGCTGCACATCCGCCAATGCGGTGCAGATTGTGCAATCCATTCCTGCCGACAGAGAGGTCCTGTTCTTGCCCGACATGTTCCTCGGCTCCCATGTGCAGCGCGTGACAAAGCGCGCCAACATGCACATATGGATGGGAGAATGCCATGTGCACGCGGGAATCGCCCCGCAACAGGTGGACAGTCTGGTTGAGCAGCATCCGGACGCCGATCTGCTCGTGCACCCGGAGTGCGGCTGCAGCACATCGAACCTCTACATGCTGTCGGACGGCACACTGCCGCAGGAGCGCACGCACATCCTTTCCACAGGCGGAATGCTGCGCCACGCACAGCATTCCGCCGCGCGGGAATTCATCATCGCGACAGAGGTCGGCATCATCCACCAGATGCAGAAGCACAATCCAGGCAAGCGATTCGTCGCCGCCAATCCGGAAGCGGTCTGTCCGTTCATGAAAATGATCACCATGCCGAAGATTCTGGCCGCCTTGCGGCACAATCAGCACGTTATTCAGGTCCCCGAGGAAACCGCGCGCCTGGCGCGGCGCGCGATCGAGCGCATGGTGGCCGTCGGCTGACGCGACGGACTGCGCGAATGCGGCGCGCCGTCATTGCGCACGTCTGCGCCGACAGCCGCAGGGCAGTCATACCCCAGGCGCACGGGCGTGGCGTCCTGCGGTGGTTGCGTGCGGCGCGGCAGTACATTCAGTCATACCTCCAGGCGCACGGGCGGGCTCATCGCAGGGAAGCGGTGAGCCACGCCCGTTTGTCCACGAGGGTATCGAAGCTTGCGAAGCGCGCGCTGTGTTCCGGAAAATCCGTACGGTAATGCGCTCCCCGACTCTCCTCCCGCCACAAGGCGGACTCGACGATGAGCCGCGCGGTCAGGAGCGGCGCCGCGCGCGGCGCCTGTTGCGCAAGCCGGCGGAGCCGCCGCAGGCCATCCCGCAGACCGTCTCCGTCTCTCACGATGCCCGCACACTCCCACATGACCGTCCGCAATTCGTCCATGACCTTCCCGTCAACCGCCGCGAACCCGCTTCGCGCCGCCTCCTCCATATCCAGACCGTCCGCGGCAAAGCGCGCGTCCTGCTCCCGCAGGCGGTCCGCCAGTTCATGCGCCATGACCAGACACTCCAGAAGCGAGTTGCTCGCAAGACGGTTCGCTCCGTGAACGCCCGTGCTCGCCACCTCTCCGACCGCGGACAGGCCGGCAACGGTCGTTTCGCCCGCAAGACCCGCGCGTACGCCTCCCATGGAAAAATGAGCGGCTGGCGAGACAGGCAAAAGGTCCGCGCGAGGATCTGCGCCAGCTGCGCGGCACGCCGCGTAAATCGTGGGAAACCGTTCGGAGAAACCGCCCACCCGGCGCGCGTCGAGAAACACCTCGCTCCCTTTGCGCCGCACCTCGTCCATGCGCCGCGCCACCACATCGCGCGGCGCGAGCGATCCCTGCGGATGATCCTCCAGAATGGGGCGCCCCGCGCTGTCCACCAACTGTGCGCCCGCTCCCCGCACCGCCTCCGAGATCAAAAATTGCGGATGGGACGATTGCCGGAGGGCGGTTGGGTGGAATTGAATAAATTCCAGATTGCGGATGGTCGCCCCCGCCTCGTACGCAAGCGCGACACCGTCACCCGTAGCCCCCGCCGGATTGGTCGTGTGCGCATACAACTGTCCGACGCCGCCCGTGGCGAGAATCGTACCGCGCCGCGCCAAAATGAACAGCCGATTCCCCGCCCCATCCTCCACCAGCGCGCCGCACACGCCCGCGCTCGTGCGCAACAGCGCCCGGACCTCGCCCGCGACAATGCGCTCCACGCGCGGATTGCGGTCGATCGCCTCCGTCAGCGGCGCCAGCAAGTGCGCTCCTGTGGCGTCGCCTCCGGCATGCAGGATGCGCGCGCGCGAATGCGCCCCCTCAAGTCCGAACGCCATGCGCCCTGCGGCGTCCTCGTCAAACACGACGCCAACAGTCGTCAACCAGTCGACCATTTGTGGAGCGCGCGCCACCAACCGGCGTACCGCACCAGCGTCGCACAGCCCGTCGCCCGCATCAAGCGTGTCTTTCGCGTGCAGGTCAGGCGCATCGTCCGGACCGATAGCCGCTGCGATCCCTCCTTGCGCCGTGTGGGAATTGCTCCCTGTCGGCAATCCCTTGGAGAGCAGCGCCACATCCCCCGCCGCGCTCAACAAGTGAGCCGTCGCGCTCCCCGCCAGACCACTTCCGATCACCGCAAAGTCCACCGCAAGAATCCTATTCACCCGCCGTCTCTCCGTCCCCCCGCAGGATATCCAGCCCCACATCAATGCTGTGGACCGCGTGCGTCAACGCACCCATGGAAATATAATCGACACCCGTGCGGG
>JAJZZT010000012.1 GCA_021797415.1 Bacillota bacterium | reverse complement strand
TCTCAGGCGGCACGGGCGGTCCGGAATACGCCACGACCACCACGCTCTTTCTGATCTACGAGACGGCGTTCGTCTATAACCACTATTCTTACGCATCGGCCATGGCCATCATTCTCGTCGCGATCATTCTGGCCTTGACGCTCTTTCAGCGCTGGGTCGGCAAGCGCGTCGTATTCTATCAATAAACTACTGGACTCCGGCAGCCCGGCCGGGGAGAGGAGGTTTCCTTGCGCATGAAACTGCGCCTGCGCAGGCAATTACAAGCGTTCGTCGCGCTTTGCGTCGGGCTGACCTTCTTGTTGCCGCTCTACGTTTCGCTCGTCACGTCCCTGGATACGCGGGCGCACGTCTTCACGTTTCCGCCGCACCTGTCGCTTGATTGGCAATGGGGAAACTATGCGCGGGCGTGGCACATGTTCCGCTGGATGATGTACTTTGGCAATACGCTGTTCATCGCGGGCGTCACCATCGCGCTGGCCCTGACGACATCGGTCCTTGCGGCGTATGCGCTCAGTTTCATCGAGTTTCGCGGACGCGAGGCGGTGTTCGTGGCCATCCTGCTCGTCATGATGATTCCCGGTGAGGCGCAGTTGATCCCCAATTTTGTGACGCTGAACCTGCTGCACCTGCTCGACACGTACTGGGCGCAGATCCTGCCGTACGGCGTGTCGGTTTTCGGCATTTTTCTCCTCCGCCAATTTTTTCTCTCGCTGCCCAAGGACTACTGGGAGGCGGCGCGCATGGACGGGTGCGGTCACCTGCGCTATCTCTGGTCGATCGCGCTGCCGCTGTGCCGGCCGGTTCTGTTCACCATCTCTCTACATCTTCATCGGATCGTGGAATTCGCTCATGTGGCCGCTGATGGTGACGCAGAGTCACAATGTCCAGCCGGTAGAGGTCGCTCTGGCGCACTTCCTCGACAACAACTCGGTGGACTGGCGGCGTCTGTCGGCCGCCGCGATTTTCACGACAATGCCCGTGATCATCCTCTTTCTGTTCTTGCAAAAGCACATCATCCGCGGCGTGTCGCGCGGCGAGGGAATCCAGGGCTGACGCGCGGCGCAGAAAAATCCGGCCTGCCCGATGTCGTCGCGGGGACATGTCCCGCCGAACGCGCGGCGGGCGGCGCGTGGCAGAATAAGTGGCGGAATAAACAGGGGGCGATGTTGTGGCCAGGTGGACATTTCATGGCGGCTGCCGGACGATCGGCGGAACGGTCATCGAGCTGATTGAGGATGGCTGGCGATTGATATTTGATCTCGGACGCGCCGTGAGCCAGGAGATGCCGGTCTTTGACGGCACATTGCGCCCTGCAGGCATTCGCGATCTGCAGCGGATGGGCGTCGTGCCGCGCATCGCCGGACTGTTTTGCGGTACTGCGGATGCGCCGGAATTTGTCGGCAGGACGCTGGTGGCGATCAGTCATGCCCATCTTGACCACATGGCGCATTTACCCTTGCTGCGACCGGAGGTGCCTGTCCTTGTGACCCCAGGGACAAGAAAAATGTTCACTCTGCTGGACGCGCTGCATGAAGGGGTGGGGCAGATCCGCTATCAAGAGGTCGCGCCGGAGGATAACTACTTGTTCGGACCTTTTCGCATCCGGTTGCTGCCGGTGGACCACGACATTCCCGGTGCCGCGGGCATGCTGATTCAGACGCCGTCCGAACGCTTCGTCTATTCCGGGGATCTCCGGCTGCACGGACGGCATGCAGATAGAACGCTCGCCTTCGCGGAGGAGGTCCGGAAGTTTGCGCCGGATGTGCTGTGGATCGAGGGCACACGCGCGCTTGCGAAGGACAACTCGGAAATCTTTTATGAATCGGAACTGCCCGATCGTTATGCGGAAGTGATCGGAGAAGCGGATGCGGGCGTCTACTTTACCCACTACCCGCGGCATCCCGAGCGGTTGGACGCGATTCGCCAGGCGTGCCTGCGCATGAACCGCACGCTGGCCGTTGGCGCCGGGAGTGTGTATGTGTACGCGCAGTTCGGCGGCGATCTGACGGGATGCGCGATCTACTCCGGCGGTCAAAGCGCGTGGAGCGAGACGTTGCGGCAGTTCGTGGCGGCGTGCGGACTGCCTCTGGTGGCGCCGGAACAACTGCGGGGTGTGGAGCAGCGTTTTGCGGTCGAACTTCCGTATGCGCGCCTGCGAGACTGGATCGACATTGAACCGGCGCCGGGAGCGGTCTATCTGCACGCCGACGGCCATCCGCTCGGTCCGTACGACCCGGCTTGGACCAATCTGCAACACTGGCTGGCAGCGTTCGGCGCGCGCTTCGTGCGGGTGGGATCGAGCGGGCACGGTTCGCGCGACGATATTCACCAATTGATCGAGCACATTTCTCCGCGGGTGGTCTTGCCGATTCACTCGTTTGCGCCGGAACTGATTGCACCGGCCGGAGTGGCGCGGGTTCTTCCGCAAGAGGCGGTCGGCTATACACTGGACGAGGTACTCAATGAGGTGGGCGCGGTGCCGGACGAGGTGCTGGGGGAGAGTGGACAGGCCGCCGGCGAGTGTTGACGGGATCGGAGTGAGTGGGCTGGCGGAGTAAGCTACGGCGATGGCGGGCAGACTAAGGGTTGTCCAAAACGCTCTATACGCGCGTGAATTTAAAATTTATGCGCGTGTGCCATACGCAGGAGACAACAGCTTATGAAACTCATGCCATTCATCAAAGAACTGATCCATTCCGTCACAAAGCACAATCTGGGGATGCTGGCCGCCGCGGTCGCCTTTTTTGCCTTCTCCGCCATGCTGCCCCTGCTTGT
>JAJZZT010000213.1 GCA_021797415.1 Bacillota bacterium | reverse complement strand
GGTGTTTACCGGAGAGCCGCCGAATCTGGCGCAGGAAATCCGGGGATGTCCCTTCCAGTTTCGCTGTCAGGCGGTGCACGACCGCTGCCGGGAGGAGATTCCGGCAGCGGTGGATGTCGGCGGAGGGCAGCGGGTCAAGTGCCACCTGTACACGTCGTGAATATCGACGCTTGACCGCCGGATCAGCAGGGATATCGCACGAGGGGACCGCTCCGAATGTCATCAAAGACATCCTTGTTCCCGCTCGACAAATATTCATAGAGCGGACGCAGGAATTCAATGCTCATGGCGAGTCCCGCCGTTTTGTTTCGTGTGCGCCAAACGACCTCATGTTCGGAAAATAGTTCTTTCAGACGATCTGCCATGGGCGGATTTCTCGGTTGCCGCATCACGCCCGCCAGGATGATGTCGCAGGCAAGGGTCAAGAGCGCGCCCATCAGGGCGTATTCCCTCTTGATGATCTCACCGTCGGGCGCTTCGAGCGCAATATCGTTCATCACGGCGAGAAGATCGCGGATTCTGTCCTTCACACCCGCTATTTTGTCATGGTCAAAATGGTATTCCGAGTTTTCCCATCTCCAGGGTCTCCACAGGATGTCGACCAAGGGGGCAAAATAGGTTGATTCAGGATTCGCGATGCCGCCGGCCATGGAATGAAGGCTCCCGAATTCCTGGACAAGCCGTCCCATTGTCCCGCTGCCGTCGCCAAATACGTGCAGGCTCAAGCCGCGTTCAAAATGACTTGCTCTCCCGCCTGCGGAATTCCAGGATTGCTCGGCGGCCATCGCGAATCCAGAAAAGCTGACAGACAGTGGTTGCCAATGCCCCCAATCCCCCCAATCTGTGGTGAGCAATCCGGCGGCGCCGTGTTCGAATCCTGTAAGCGCGGCATTTCTTATGTTCTGTTCGGCTTGCTGCGATCGTCCCGTGAGAGACAGCCATGTTCCGGTACTCGGGCAGAGAATGAATGTCCGCTCTGCGTCAATGAGCGGCTGTATTCGTTTTGCGAAGGGATAGTCTGCGGTGTATCCCCATTCCAGCGCAATGGCGTGCCGGGGTATGTGTGAAGCCAGGTCCGGATTATGGCGGGTGATGGTGTCGGACCAAAATAAAGCGACGCGTTTCTTTTTCTCAACGATGCCGATCACTTTTTCGAGAAATCCCATATAGACAGAGGAGCGTCCTTGAACGTCACACAATGGTTTGCTCTTTCCAAATCCAAGATCGAATGTCTCATCAAAACCGATATTTACAAACTGGCTTGAAAAGTAAGGCAGCAATTCTTCAAGAAGACCTTCAATAAAACTTACACTTGCCGGGTCCGTTGGATTGAGTGAATAGGGATAGGCGTATGGGCCGTCAGGGAAAATTCCGCCTTCCAGGCATTCGGCAAGCCGGCTGTATTGGGGTTGGTGCAACCAGTCCGTCAAGTGTCCGCAGCAATTCTGGTTGGGAACAAGGTCGACGTAACGTTCGCGGCAGTGGGCGTCAAGCGCCAAAATTTCTTCCCCCGTGAGCCGGCCGGATCTCTGGAGGTTTTCGGGGTGCTTTCGATAGGCAAACGCATTTTCCATATAGAGTTCAAGGTGGTTGATTTTCAGATCGGCCAGCAGGTCAACAAGATGAAGCAATGTCTCTTGAGTGGGGACTTTGAAACGGCTGATATCCAGCATGACACCCCGGATCGGGAAATCGGGGTGGTCCCTGATCTGTAGACAGGGAAGCGTGAGGCCGTACTCCTGAATCAATTGCCACAGCGTGGCCATGCCATAAAACGCGCCGGCGGATGTTGCGGCCTGGACGTGGATGGAATGGGCGCACACCTCTAATGTATATCCTTCCGGATGCGCCGCGGATCCGCCTTGGTCCAGCGTGATCGTGATTCCTTTCACGGGTTCGAATGGATCTGCAATAATGGGGAGGTTCAACCCGTTGCGCGCTGCCAGTCGCTCTTTGAAGCGTCGGGCCATCAAGTAGAGGGCCTGCGGGGCGGAAGTGATCTGAATCCATTGGTCTGACGCCAATGTGAAAGTTCCGCTCATGAATTGCAGGTGCCGCGGTGTGGGCAGCAGCGCTGTCTTATCATGATAAACAGTCATAATGCGGCTCCTTTCGGGCGATCAATAAATTGGACAGTTCCAAGGATATACCACCCCGTCTCCGTTTGGGGGAGTATGGTGGCCAAGGCGATGGATGGGGCAGGGCCGTGTCGGCTGTCCATGATCGCGACCCCAAGACGGTATATCCCATCCTCTGTTTCATGCCAGGGAATATCTGTTGTATAGGTGTTCTCCTGGTTTCCAATCCAGTCTGCCGGATCAATGTCAGTTGCCGCGAATTTCTCCATGCAGGTGTCGGATGAAGTATGGAGCAACCCAAATGTGACGCGGTACTTGTGATTCCAGTTTGGTGTATCGTTGGGCAGTTTGCCTGCGCCATAGTTGATCCACGAATGGTGGATGCGCAGCGTGCGGTCTCTTTTGCAGACCGATTCGAAACGAATGGATGAGAGATGAAACCGATACCCGCACGAAAGTGAGAAACGCTCCACCAAATCCCGCGCGTGCAACATCCACGCCGAGGAGTCCTCCGGTCCTCTCAGGTCCAGGGTGTTCGCGTGGAGTTGCAAGGCGTCGGACACCACACGCGAGAGGACATCCCGGAGTGACAAGAAGCCGTCCTCTCTCCACCAGGAGGCCCGGGAAATCAGGTGATGATAGCAATTTTCCGCAAATACGGCGGTTTGCGGCCAATGGGTTAGAATGTTCTCCTTGTCTGCAG
>JAJZZT010000405.1 GCA_021797415.1 Bacillota bacterium | reverse complement strand
CGCCAGCGATATACTTGGGAAACCGTATGTTGCGCATCACATGAACATGCGTCTGCTGAATCCGTTGAAAAAGGAAACTCAACACCGCCATGTCGACGAGCGTGATCACCGTCGAGACGATGACGATCAGACCGGGAAGATAGGTATTCACCTGTTGCATGATCTGTCTGATGATCTGGTTCGTCGATCCATCCGCGACAATGCGAATCTGCCCCGTGGCATGAAAAGCAGTCAGCAGTGTCTTGTGAATGAGTGTCGTCAGCGGTTCTCCCGCAGCCTGCATGGCAGCGATCCCG
This sequence comes from Bacillota bacterium, assembly GCA_021797415.1. Next base: position 2,491 of record JAJZZT010000405.1, on the reverse strand, counting down.
AGCAGGAACGAGAGCACGATCACAAGTGACGCGATGACCGCCATGACATCCAGTTTCCACTTGCGAAACCCGTTGCCCAACACAAACGCGTACACTCCGATCAGCGCCACCACAAATACAAGAAAAGGCAGCGAGCCAATCCACGAAAATGCAATCAGCGTTGCCAGCAGGACAGCAATCGCCCTACGCAAAAGACCCCGGAAAAACAAGAAGGCAAGCGGCACAGGCGTAAATATGATAAAGAGCGTCGACAGCGGTGTGAAGAGACCTGTCGCAAAGAGTATGATAAAGCTGATTCCCGCCATATCGGCACTGATATCGCGTGATCGCCTCATATGGATCACCACATTTGTAGATTGAGCTAGACATTCATTATACTCGTAGGAGTGCCTTGAATGTCGTGGCACATTTACAATATCATGCATCCACTGAAATTCCGGTCTGCGCCAGTCTCACCAACCTGACGTATACTGGGGGTGAGTGGCAATTTGGACACCGAGGGCGAGAGGTTCTTGTACGCTGAAATCATGCTTTCCGTTCTTGATGCACTGCCGCTGGGTATTATCTATCTAGACCTCGATTATACAATTCAACTGGTGAACGGCGCGTTCACCCCCATGATCGGGTTGGATCCTTCGGGACTGATAGGTCGCTCCATATTTGACATGACAGATCATGTACACATGAGAAAGTTTGGGCAGACGGCCATTGTACAAGCGATAAGAGGCGGAACGATCCTGCGCAATCACGAAATCGGAGTTCAACACCGCGCATCGGGTGAAAATAAGATTCTGCAGGTATCTGTGCTCCCGCTGAGAGGAGGCCGCCCCACTCTGTCCGGATACTTGATTTTCGCGGAAGACATCACGCAAATAAAGTATTGGGACGCATACAAACTCCAGGACAGCCGGGAGCAACTCATCGCCGAATTTTCCGCCACGACAGCGCATGAGATCCGCAATCCGCTCACCACGCTGCGCGGCTTTCTACAGTTGCAAAGCAAGCGAACCACGCCACAGGGAGGCAGGGATTACTGGCAGATCATGATTGAAGCCGTCGACCATATCGATCTGCTGATGACAGAGCGATTGGCCGCACATGGGCCAAGCCTCATGCCGGGATGGAACACCATTCCCTTCGCGACAGCTTTCAAGGGTCTTGAGCGAATTATCGCCGCGCAAACCGATCTCGCAGGGATCACACTGGATATCGGCATGCTGCCTGATGTCTATATCCACACGAATGTCGGCGAATATCGCCGACTGGTTCTTCACTTGGTGGAGAACTCGCTCGACGCGATGACAAACGGAGGAGTCCTGAGCATCCGAAATGAGCTAAACGGCCCTTGGTTACACACACTCATCATGGATACGGGAGACGGCGTCGCACCAGAACATCTGCCATACATTTTTGATCCATTTTTCAGCACCAAACCCGCTCACGGCGGTATGGGTCTCACCCTGTCACGCTATATCGCCCATGCGCACGGCGGAGAAATCGACATCCTACCCCGCCGCAGCGACAAAGGATGTACGGTAATCGTGCGATTGCCACACCAAGGGGACATGTTGTGATAAAGTCCACTGCACGGCCTTAACACATGGCCCAACGTCACGGTGTATGACATAAGGAATCTGTTCAAAAAGGGGTTTGGTTTATCCCATGACCCTGAGCGTACGTTTTTGGTACGTGAGGGAGCATTTCTGGCGATGACGGCGCAATGCGCCGGGGAGTTCTGACCCCTTTTTGAACAACCTCATAAAGAAACCGGGCATCCAGTTCCATTCGAAACCTGCATGCCCGGCGAGTTTGACCCGACTGTGGAATCACTCCATGGTATATGGCAACAGCGCAACCTGTCTCGCCCGCTTGATGGCAACGGTGACCTCGCGCTGATGCCCTGCGCAATTCCCGGAAATCCGGCGCGGAAGAATCTTCCCGCGTTCGGTCAGATACTTCGAAAGCCGGTTTGTCTCCTTAAAATCCACCACAGCCACTTTATCGACACAGAATTGACAGACGCGTTTCCGCTTGCCGCCTCTTCCTTTGCGAGGCACAATCACACACCCCCTGATATAAATTCATTCATTTTTTAGAATGGAAGGTCATCCTCAGCGTAATCCACTGTATTCCCGTCATCGGCAAATGGATCGTCCTGATATCGTTGCGCCGGAGCCTGCGGCTTTCTTGGACCCGCATTCTCGGACGCCCTCGGAGCGCCCGTAGGATCGGATGCCGAAAGATCGCCGCCGCGGTCCAGGAAACGGACGTTGTCGGCCACCACCTCCGCCACCCGCACCTTCTGGCCCTCGCGGTTCTCGTACTGACGAATCTGCAGACGTCCTTCCACCGCAGCCATCCGTCCCTTGCGCAAATACTGCGCAGATAGCTCGCCAAGTTTTTGCCATGCCACAATATTAATAAAATCTGTCTCGCGTTCACCGGCCTGATTGGAACGCTGACGCTCCACCGCAAGGGCGAAGGACGCGAC